>NZ_JBLBVK010000057.1:0-237844 GCF_047314965.1 Silicimonas lutimaris
GAGATGGTGATGCCGGGCGACAACGTGTCGTTCACGGTGGAACTGATCGCCCCGATTGCGATGGAAGAGAAGCTCCGCTTCGCCATCCGTGAAGGCGGACGCACCGTCGGCGCAGGCGTCGTCTCGAAAATCATCGAGTAAGACTCGTAACAACAGGTTCGATGTGGGGGCGGTGTCCCGCCTCCACCTCTCAACAGAAGGAAAACGACAATGGCCATCGCCAGTCAGAATATCCGGATCCGGCTGAAAGCCTTCGATTACCGGGTTCTCGATGCCTCCACCCAGGAGATCGTGAACACCGCGAAGCGCACCGGCGCCACCGTGCGCGGCCCGATTCCGATGCCGAACAAGATCGAGAAGTTCACGGTTCTTCGCGGTCCGCACATCGACAAGAAGTCGCGCGACCAGTTCGAAATCCGGACGCACAAGCGTCTTCTCGATATCGTGGACCCGACGCCGCAGACCGTGGACGCGCTTATGAAGCTCGACCTCGCCGCCGGCGTGGACGTCCAGATCTCGGTCTAAGGAGGGCACCGACATGTTGCGCTCCGGCGTTATCGCAAAGAAGGTGGGCATGACCCGCCTGTTCATGGAGGACGGGAAGCAGATTCCCGTGACCGTCCTTCAGCTTGACAAGCTTCAGGTCGTCGCAAAGCGGACGCCCGAGAAGGACGGCTATTCGGCCGTTCAGCTGGGTGCCGGCTCGGCGAAGGCCAAGCGGACCTCTCAGGCCATGCGCGGACACTTTGCCGCCGCCAAGGTCGAGCCCAAGCGCAAGATCGCGGAATTCCGGGTCGATCCGGAAAACCTGATCGAGGTGGGCGAGGAGATCACCGCGAACCACTACTTCGAAGGCCAGTTCGTCGATGTCTCGGGTACGAGCATCGGTAAGGGCTTCGCGGGTGCTATGAAGCGTCATAACTTCGGTGGTCTGCGCGCCTCGCACGGCGTGTCGATCAGCCACCGTTCGCACGGCTCGACCGGTCAGTGTCAAGACCCGGGCCGCGTGTTCAAGGGCAAGAAGATGGCCGGTCACATGGGCGCCGCCCGCGTGACCACGCAGAACCTGCAGGTCGTTCGTACGGATGCCGACCGTGGCCTGATCATGGTCAAGGGCGCCGTTCCGGGCTCCAAGGGTGGCTGGGTCACGATCAAGGACGCGGTGAAGAAGCCGGTTCCGGAAAACGTGATTCTGCCCGCGGCGCTGAAGTCGGATGCCGAGGCCGCGGCCAAGGCAGCAGAGGAAGCCGCGGCAGCCGCCGCAGCCGAGGCTGAAGCCGAAGCCAAGCGTCTGGCCGAGGAGCAGGCCGCAGCCGAAGCTGCAGCGCTGGCCGCAGCCGAAGCAGAAATCGAAGCCGAAAAGTCGGATGCTGGCGATGCCGCAACCGACGAGAAGAAGGACGGTGAGGAATGAAACTCGACGTGATCAAACTGGACGGCAAGAAGGCCGGTTCGGTCGATCTTGGCGACGAGATCTTCGGTCTCGAGCCTCGCGCCGACATCCTTTACCGTGTCGTCCGCTGGCAGCGCAACAATGCACAGGCTGGCACTCACAAGGTCAAGACGCGCTCGGAGACGAGCTACTCGACCAAGAAGATCTATCGCCAGAAGGGCACCGGCGGCGCACGCCATGGTGACCGGAACGCGCCGATCTTCCGCAAGGGCGGCATCTACAAGGGCCCGACGCCGAGGAGCCACGGTCACGAGCTGACCAAGAAGTTCCGCAAGCTGGGTCTGAAGCACGCCCTGTCGTCGAAAGCCGCAGCCGGCAACCTCGTCATCCTTGACGAGGCCAAGTCGGACGGCAAGACCTCGGCGCTGGCCAAGCAGGTCAAGGATCTGGGCTGGAAGAAGGCGCTGGTCATCGACGGTGTGTCGATCGACGAGGGCTTTGCCCAGGCCGCCCGCAATCTGGCCGGCATCGATGTGCTGCCGTCGGTGGGCGCAAATGTCTATGACATCCTCAAGAGTGACACCCTGGTGATCACGAAGGCGGGTGTCGAAGCACTGGAGGCTCGTCTGAAATGAGCGCGAAGGCAGAACATTACGACGTGATCCGCAAGCCGATCATCACCGAGAAGACCACGATGGCCTCCGAGGCCGGCGCCGTGGTGTTCGAAGTGGCGATCGACTCGACGAAGCCTCAGATCAAGGAGGCCGTCGAGGGCTTGTTCGGCGTGAAGGTGAAGGCCGTCAACACGACCATCACCAAGGGCAAGGTCAAGCGCTTCCGCGGCCAGTTGGGCAAGCGGAAGGACGTGAAGAAGGCCTATGTCACGCTCGAAGAGGGCAACACGATCGACGTGACGACGGGATTGTGAGCGGTGCGCCGTGAAGGCGCACCCTACATACCGATCAAACCGCAGGGTGTGCATTCACTGCGCACCTTCACAGGGCGGGGGCTGGGCCTCCGCCTTTTCTTTTTTGGGTGGAGCAATGCCGAGGCCGAAGACCAGCCTGCGCCCGAACCGTTTGTTGGGTGTGTGACTTAGTTCAGAAGCAGGGGGTCCGCCGAGCGCCCGTTTGTCCTGTCACCAAGGACTTATTCACTGAGTGAGGCCTTGCACGAACCTGTCGGTCGGGGAGGCCGAGGCCCCCGGACGGATGGGTCTGTTGCTGTCGTTCGAACGAGGGGACAGTCGCATGCGCGCGTTGAGATTTGGTGAGCCGGGCGAGCATTGCTGGGATGCCCGCGAAGAAGGATGACGCGCGCGCACGCACATCTCACCTGCTTCTCGGGGAAAGAGCGACGCGCGCAAGACCGTGTCCGCCGCCCTTTACGAGTCAGAACAACGACCGCAGGAGTACTGGATCTGCGTCTATGCCCCAGCCGACGGCAGACCCGATCCCATTGGTCGCTTCGACGAAACGTCCGTTCAGCGTACCGTACTTGTCTTGCGGAATTTCCAAATTCAGCACCCAGCCATTGGTGCAGGAAATGGAACCGACCCCACGGTTATCGAACTCGCCGCTGCAGGCAATGCCATTGGCGCTTTTGGTTTCGAACGAACTTGAGAAATCCATGCGGGGCTGAATTTTCCCGATAAAGACCGTCTCGGTTCCATCGGGCTGCCGAATGACGTTTGCCAGGGGAATTCCGTCCTGCAGTGCTTTCTGCATTTCGCCTGCTGCGCAGCCCTGAAGAACCGCCATGGTTCCGAGGAGCAGTCCCGATAAACCAACCTTCATTGAAATTCCTTCTCTATACCTTGTTGCTCATGGTGCTTGAAAAACTGCATTTGGATCGGTTTTGCGCAAGTGATGCCATTCGGGCGTCGGGACCGGTGCATTTGTCAGTTTCCGGCAGGTATCCCGTTTGGCAGACCGTTTTCATTCAGAAAGGTTTCGATTTCGGGTCTCCAGAGCGAGCTGGAGCCGGAATAGATGAGCATATGTCCATCACCGCCACGCGGCAGCGGGCCAATGTCGGGCATTTTCAGGCGTCCACCGGATGCCTGATAGGCTTCACTCATCCGGGCGACGAGATCGGGCCAGAAAAACCTGTCGGCGCTTGAATAGAGCCATAGGGACGGTGGATTCTCAGCCGCCCCGAACGCGCCCATGGCGGATACGAGCTGGTTCTCTCCGCAATTCTTCCCGTCGTTCGGCGAGCCCCGGCCGCCGGAAAAATTGATTACTGCCCTCAGGTTGGGCACGCGATTGTACGCAAGGGCGAGGACACCTGCTCCTCCCCCGGAATGCCCGACGGCGACGATGACCGACGGATCGACGTCGGGTCTTTGTACCATAGCCGTGATGAAAGCCTTGTATTCCGCTGCTGTTTTAGCGATCGCTCCGAAATAGTTTGGCCTTTCGCAAGAGCCGAAACCCTCGCCGTACTCGCCCGTAGATCCCGCAAAACCGCGTCTTGCGAAAACGGCGGCCACGTAGCCCCGTTTTGCGAAGTCCTCGGCGAGCGCCTGAAAATCTCTCAAGCGAGTCGTCCGCAATTCCCGAAGATTTCGGGGATTGCCATGGGAGATAACGGCAAGCGGACGGGGTTCAGCGTCATCAGGTCTTACGATGAGAGTTTCGAGCTCATGCCTTGATCCGCCGACCCACACGGTAACCTTTTCTTCCGTTGTCGACATTTCCGGCCCTGCGGGCAAACCGTCCGAAGCGGCAACTGCGATCGCCAGGCACAACGCACCGAGTAGAAATACGATCAATACATTTCTCATGCGTGGCTTATAAGTCGAAGCCTTCGATGAACAAAACGTCCGGAACCGGTCTCTTCAACGATTGGTCCGAGTGTTACATTCGTGCCCTTGCCATGCTCTTCCGCTCCCGCTATACGACCGCATCGCTCCGCCCCGGATTCGTCCGGGGTGGTGTTCTTTTGGGGGTCGCACCCCAGACAAACATAGCTGGGCTTAACGCCCGCAAAGCAAACGGAAGACAGAAAGCATGGCACTCAAGTCGTACAAGCCGACGACGCCGGGCCAGCGCGGGCTGGTGCTGATCGACCGTTCGGAGCTTTGGAAAGGCCGTCCGGTCAAAGCCCTCACCGAGGGTTTGACCAAAAAGGCGGGCCGGAACAATACCGGACGGATCACGATGCGCCGCCGTGGTGGTGGGGCAAAGCGTCTCTATCGTATCGTTGATTTCAAGCGTCAGAAGCATGACGTCGATGCAACGGTGATCCGGATCGAATACGACCCGAACCGCACCGCCTTTATCGCGCTGGTCCAGTACCACGACGGCGAGCAGGCCTATATTCTTGCGCCGCAGCGTCTGGCTGTCGGCGACAAGGTGGTCTCGGGCGCCAAGGTCGACGTCAAGCCGGGCAACGCGATGCCGTTCTCGGGCATGCCGATCGGCACCATCGTCCATAACATCGAGATGAAGCCCGGCAAGGGCGGCCAGATCGCGCGCGCCGCGGGCACCTATGCCCAGTTCGTCGGCCGTGACGGCGGTTACGCTCAGATCCGCCTGTCCTCGGGCGAACTGCGCATGGTCCGTCAGGAATGCATGGCCACCGTCGGTGCCGTGTCGAACCCCGACAACTCGAACCAGAACATCGGCAAAGCGGGCCGTAACCGACACCTGGGCAAGCGTCCTGCCGTTCGCGGTGTTGCGATGAACCCGATCGATCACCCGCATGGTGGTGGTGAAGGCCGTACCTCGGGTGGTCGTACTCCGGTTACGCCCTGGGGTAAGGACACCAAGGGCAAGCGCACCCGGAACAAGAACAAAGCGTCGCAGAGCCTGATCATCCGCTCGCGCCACGCCAAGAAGAAGGGCCGCTAATATGGGTCGCTCAGTTTGGAAGGGTCCCTTCGTCGACAGCTATGTCCTGAAGAAGGCCGAGAAATCGCGTGAGTCGGGCCGCAACGAGGTCATCAAGATCTGGTCGCGCCGCTCCACCATCCTGCCCCAGTTCGTGGGTCTGACCTTCGGCGTCTACAATGGCCAGAAGCATATCCCGGTGAGCGTCACCGAGGACATGATCGGCCAGAAGTTCGGTGAATACTCGCCGACGCGGACCTACTACGGTCATGCCGCCGACAAGAAAGCGAAGAGGAAATAAGTCATGGGCAAGGACAAGAATCCGCGCCGCGTGGCGGACAACGAGGCGATGGCCAAGACGCGCATGCTGCGCACCTCGCCGCAGAAACTGAACCTCGTGGCTGCGATGATCCGCGGCAAGAAGGTCGACAAGGCGCTCAGCGACCTGACCTTCTCGAAGAAGCGGATCGCGGTGGACGTGAAGAAGTGCCTTCAGTCGGCCATCGCAAATGCCGAGAACAACCACAACCTTGATGTGGACGAGCTGGTCGTGGCGGAAGCCTATGTTGGCAAGAACCTGACGATGAAGCGTGGCCGTCCGCGGGCACGGGGCCGTTTCGGCCGTATCATCAAGCCGTTTTCCGAGCTGACGATCAAGGTCCGCCAAGTCGAGGAGCAAGCGTAATGGGTCATAAGGTCAATCCCGTGGGCATGCGCCTCCAGGTCAACCGTACCTGGGACAGCCGTTGGTATGCCGACACGAAGGAATATGGTGATCTGCTTCTTGAGGATCTCAAGATGCGCGACTTCATCAAGGAAGAGTGCAAGCAGGCCGGCGTCAGCCGTGTGATCATCGAGCGTCCGCACCGCAAGTGCCGCGTCACGATCCACACCGCGCGTCCGGGCGTCATCATCGGCAAGAAAGGCGCTGACATCGAAGGTCTGCGCAAGAAGCTGGCCGCGATGACGGACAGCGAGCTGCACCTGAACATCGTCGAGGTTCGCAAGCCGGAGCTGGACGCTCAGCTTGTGGCCGAGTCGATCGCGCAGCAGCTGGAGCGTCGTGTGTCGTTCCGCCGCGCCATGAAGCGCGCCGTGCAGAACGCCATGCGCATGGGTGCCCTCGGTATCCGCGTCAACGTTGCCGGCCGCCTGGGCGGCGCGGAAATCGCGCGGACGGAATGGTATCGTGAGGGCCGGGTGCCGCTGCACACGCTTCGCGCCGATATCGACTATGCACTGGCCGAAGCAATGACACCCTATGGTATCATCGGCATCAAGGTCTGGATCTTCAAAGGCGAAATCATGGAGCACGATCCGTCGGCCCGTGACCGTCGCCAGCAGGAGCTTCAGGACGGACCTGCACCGCGTGGCGCAGGCGGCGGCGACCGCCGCGGCCGGAACTGAGGAGTTTGAGAGATGCTGCAACCAAAGCGCACAAAATTCCGCAAGATGCACAAGGGCCGGATCCACGGTCAGGCCAAGGGTGGCTCTGATCTGAACTTCGGCACCTATGGCCTGAAGGCGGTTGAGCCTGAGCGCATCACCGCGCGTCAGATCGAAGCCGCACGTCGTGCCATGACGCGTCACATGAAGCGTCAGGGCCGCGTCTGGATCCGTATCTTCCCGGATACCCCGATCTCGGCAAAGCCGATCGAGGTTCGGATGGGTAAAGGTAAGGGTTCGGTCGACCGCTGGGCCTGCAAGGTCAAGCCGGGCCGCATCATGTTCGAGATCGACGGCGTAAACGACGCCATCGCCCGTGAGGCCCTGCGCCTTGCCGCGATGAAGCTGCCGGTCAAGACCCGGACCGTGGTTCGCGAGGACTGGTAAGGTAGCGGCGGGCTGACGCCCCCCCCTACGTCGAAAAATGCGAGGGCGGAGCCAAGGCTCCGCCCTTTTCGTTTTCAGGTCACGCCTGGAAGACTGGTGCTTTCGTCAGCGAATTCCGCGCATGTGTCATAACCCCCCTGCGGGCCGACCGTCACCTGTGACGGGGCGGAGGCGGTCGAAGACGACATGGAAGAGATAGGCATAGGCCGTATAGGCAATGGTGAGACCCAGATCCACGGCGATGGCTACCCAAAAGCCGTAGCCGCCAAGATACATGATCAGGGGTAGGGTGACGACGATTGACGTCGTCTCGTGCGAGATCGCGTGGACTATCCGCAGGCCGTGAGGCCGATCGCTGGCCACACGGTGGGAAAATCGGAATTCCAAAACGTCGAACAGTGTATTGTGGATCGGAGACCAGATCATGAACGCGATTGACAACGCGATCAGCAGTCCCAGCGACTCTGTTGGACTTGAGCCGCTGAGTACGGCGTAGGCCGGTGCGACCACCAGCAAGCCGCCCAGTTCAAAGGAGACTGTCTGGATGATCCGCTCTCTCAGGCTTCGCAAAGTCATGCCGGCTCCTCGAGACAAGGGCCAGACCAGGAGGAGTTCGCGACGGCCGCCATCCGGGCCATCAGTTCGCGACCGCGAGATCAACCGTCGGGTATCTGAGTCCCCGTTCCTGCACGAAGACGTCGGATTCAGAGAACCCGAACTCGTCCTCCATGAGCCTGACAACCTCGTGATGGTCCAGCTGGGGCTGGCAAGTATAAAGGTCGATGGTCACGAAGCCGCGGCTGGGAAAGGTATGAAAGCTGATATGGCTTTCGGCGATCATGACAAATCCGCTCAGGCCACCAGGATCCTTGCGGTTTTGTGGGCCGACCTCGACCACCAGCGGGACGGAAATGCATGTCATGCCCAGCCGTATTGGAACCGAGTTCAGCAAAGAAACCAGACGATCGGTATCCGCCAGCCTTTGGGGACTGGCGTTGTAGCCGTCGATCATGATGTGAATCCCGAATTGCTCGGTTGGAGGTGAGCTCATCATCGCCGTGGTCCACTTTCCTGTTGATTTGAGAGAGGCGGACGCTCTGATGGTCCGCTTTCGGCATTACCTTTGAAAGTCGAACTCGATAGCTATACACACACCCTATGGGAGAATTGTTGCGGAATTGTTTGGGAGCCGCCGAGGCACGACCTTCCGTGTATTTGGCGTTTCTGACCCGAACGCGGTCTGCTGTGTGTTGATGGTCTTTTCCAAGGTCAGGGTCGCGACGGGCTTCTCAGCGTGGTCTTAACCAGATAAACGAACCGCATGATCAAGTCGCTTTTCGCCACCAGGCTTTACCAAGGCCGTCTTACCGGCATCGATGCCGATGAATTGGAAGCTTCCTGCTATTCCATCGCCGAGGATGACGAGGCTGGTCAGGAGTGGTGCGAGGCGGAGGGTTATCCCGGCTATACCAGCTATGCCAGCCTGACGGACCTTCCGTGGCGGTTTCCGATTTTCGCGGACATCGTGAAGCAGTTGGACAAACACGTCGCGGCCTTTGCCGATGACCTCGAGTTCGATCTGGGGGGTGGCAAGCTTGTCCTCGAAGATCTCTGGATCAACATCCTGCCGGAAGGCGGGATACATACCGCACATATCCACCCGCACTCGGTGATCAGCGGGACGACCTATGTAAAGCTTCCCGAAGGCACATCCGCGATCAAGTACGAGGATCCGCGGTTACAGATGATGATGGCCGCGCCGCCGAAAAAGAAGGATGCGCGGGAAGAGAACCGTCAGTTCGTCTATGTAAAGCCCGAGGTCGGTGACGTGCTGCTTTGGGAAAGCTGGCTGCGCCACGAAGTGCCGATGAACATGGCCGAGGACGAGCGGATCAGCGTCAGTTTCAACTACAAGTGGGTCGACTGACCCCTGGCTTTTCACCGGCTTGAGACGGCCTTGTTTCGACCGGGGGAGCCAAACTCCCCCGGTCGCCTGTTGTCGAGAGGCGGTAAGACAGCCTAGCTGAACCAGCCCTTGACCTTACCCCAAACCGATTTCTTCTCGGGAACCTCGATCGTCTCGCCTCCGGCCACGACATCTCCGCCATTGAGTTCGGGGAGAGGTTCGCTTTCGAAGGCCTCCTCGTCCGGCTGAACCTCGGCCTTTTTGGCGACTTCCGGTGTCATCTCTTCGAAAGCGTCCAGCTTGGCAAGGGTTTCGGGGCCTGCAAGGCCATCGGCGTCGAGCCCGTTGGCGCTTTGGAATTTCGTCACGGCGGCCTCGGTGCCCTTACCGAAGATTCCGTCGGCGCCGATGCCCAGCGCTTCCTGAAGCTTCTTGACGGTCGCTCCGCGTGAGCCTCTACGCAGAAGCACCAGTTCAGGGAGGCCCATCGCGGTGAAGGTATCGGGACCGGCTATTCCGTCGACGGTCAGGCCATTCTTCTCCTGGAATGCCCGTACCGCCCGCTCGGTCCCCGGGCCAAAATCGCCATCTGCCGTGATGCCGAGCTTTTCCTGAAGGCGCTTGACCGGTGCGCCCTTGAGGCCGCGTTTCAAAATCGACATTGCTGAATGTCCCCTTGCTTTCGGAAATGAACTATTTGCGAAGATTAAACCGTTCGCCCTGCGAGCGGCAGGGGAAATATGCGGAAATCGATGCAGGTGCGTCGGGTTCGGGATCAGGCCATCTGAAAAAGCCCTTGCCATATATTCGAATCCCCCTTAAACGGCAGCCTTCACCTACGGAACTCCATCGGACTCAGGGTGACCCTTTCGGGGCCCTCCGGTGATGTTGAAAGGAAGACAGGCGATGGACGCCAAGGAACTGCGGGAAAAAACTCCCGATCAGCTTCGTGACGAGCTGACAAATCTCAAGAAGGAGGCCTTCAACCTCCGCTTCCAGCAGGCCACGAACCAGCTGGAAAATACCGCCCGTATGCGCCAGGTGCGCCGTGACGTGGCCCGTGTGAAGACCATTCTGAACGAGAAGGCCGCTGCTGCGGCTGCGGAGGCGTAAGACATGCCCAAGAGAATCCTGCAAGGCACCGTCACCTCTGACGCAAACGCCCAGACCGTCACGGTCTCGGTCGAGCGCCGTTTCCGTCATCCGGTTCTGAAGAAGACGATCCGGAAGTCGAAGAAGTACCGCGCCCACGACGAGAACAACACGTTCAAGGTGGGCGATGTGGTTCGCATTCAGGAATGCGCGCCGAAGTCGAAAACGAAACGCTGGGAGGTGATCGCCGTCTAAGGCCATCACACCCGGTTTGAACGAAACCCCGGAGCCAATGTCCCGAGCGGGCGGTTCCGGAAGTCGGGAGAAACCAAATGATCCAGATGCAGACCAATCTGGATGTAGCTGACAATTCCGGTGCCCGGAAAGTTCAGTGCATCAAGGTCCTGGGTGGTTCCAAGCGCAAATACGCGTCCGTTGGCGACATCATCGTCGTCTCGGTCAAGGAAGCCATCCCGCGCGGCCGTGTGAAGAAAGGTGACGTCCGCAAGGCCGTCGTCGTGCGCACCGCCAAGGAAGTCCGTCGCGAAGACGGCACAGCGATCCGCTTCGACCGGAACGCCGCCGTGATCCTCAACAACAACAACGAGCCTGTCGGCACCCGTATCTTCGGGCCGGTGGTTCGCGAGTTGCGGGCGAAGAACTTCATGAAGATCATCTCGCTCGCCCCGGAGGTGCTGTAAGATGGCCGCTAAACTGAAAAAGGGCGACAAGGTCGTCGTGCTGGCTGGCAAGGACAAGGGCAAGCAGGGTGAGATCACCGCTGTCATGCCCAAGGACAACAAGGCCATCGTGGACGGCGTGAACATCGCTATCCGTCACCAGAAGCAGTCCCAGTCGAACCAAGGCGGCCGACAGCCCAAGGCAATGCCGATCGCCATTTCGAACCTGGCTCTTCTCGACAAGAACGGCAAACCCACCCGCGTCGGCTTCAAGGTTGAAGACGGTTCCAAGGTGCGCTTCGCCAAGACCACGGGGGACGTGATCTGATGCTTGATGCAGCCAATTATACCCCGCGGCTGAAGACGCTCTACAAGGACAGCATCCGCGCTGCCCTGAAAGAGGAATTCGGCTACAAGAACGACATGCAGATCCCGCGCCTGGACAAGATCGTCCTGAACATCGGCGCAGGCGCAGAGGCCGTGAAGGACTCGAAGAAGGCGAAGTCGGCTCAGGAAGACCTGACCGCCATCGCTGGCCAGCAGGCCGTCATCACCAAGGCAAAGAAGTCGATCGCCGGCTTCCGCGTTCGTGAAGACATGCCCCTGGGCGCCAAGGTGACGCTGCGCGGCGACCGGATGTACGACTTCCTGGATCGTCTGATCACCATCGCGCTGCCTCGCGTCCGCGACTTCCGCGGCGTCAAGGGCACAGCTTTCGACGGCCGCGGCAACTACGGCATGGGTCTGAAAGAGCACATCGTCTTCCCCGAGATCAACTTCGACAAGGTCGACGAGGTCTGGGGCATGGACATCATCATCTGCACCAACGCCAACACGGATGCAGAAGCCAAGGCGCTGTTGAAGCATTTCAACATGCCGTTCAACAGCTGAGCCTCGGGAGAGTTACGACATGGCTAAAAAAGCAATGATCGAACGCGAGAAGAAGCGTCAGAAGCTGGTGGATCAGTACGCCGCCAAGCGCGCTGCGCTGAAAGAAATCGCGAATGATGAATCGAAGCCGATGGAAGAGCGTTTCAAAGCTCGCCTGAAGCTGGCGAAACTGCCGCGCAACAGCTCGGCGACCCGCCTTCACAACCGCTGCCAGCTGACGGGGCGTCCGCACGCCTACTACCGCAAGCTGAAAGTCAGCCGGATCGCGCTGCGGGAACTGGGCTCGATGGGCCAGATCCCCGGCCTCGTGAAGTCAAGCTGGTAAGGAGGGTATGATATGAACGATCCTCTCGGTGATATGCTGACCCGCATCCGCAACGCGCAGATGCGTGGCAAGTCCACCACGACCACACCGGCCTCCAAGCTGCGTCGTTGGGTTCTCGAAGTGCTTGCGGATGAAGGTTACATCCGCGGTTTCGAGGAAACGACCGACAAGAATGGCCATCCCGCAATCGAGATCAGCCTCAAGTACTATGAAGGTACGCCGGTTATCCGCGAACTGAAGCGCGTCTCGAAGCCGGGACGCCGGGTTTATCTTGGCAAGGACGACATTCCGCAGGTCCGTCAGGGTCTGGGTGTTTCCATCGTCACCACGTCGAAAGGCGTGATGTCCGATGCGAACGCTCGTGCCCAGGGCATCGGCGGCGAAGTCCTCTGCACGGTCTTCTAAGGAGAAACGGAAATGTCTCGTATTGGGAAAAAACCGGTCGAGCTGCCGTCGGGGGTTGAAGCCTCCGTCTCCGGCCAGACCGTCACCGTCAAGGGGCCCAAGGGCCAGCGCCAGTTTACGGCGACCGATGACGTTTCGATCGCCATCGATGGCAATGTCGTTTCGGTTCAGCCGCGCGGCAAGTCGAAGCGGGCGCGCCAGCAGTGGGGCATGAGCCGCACGATGGTTGCAAACCTCGTCACCGGTGTGACCGACGGCTTCAAGCGCGAGCTTGAAATCCAGGGTGTGGGCTATCGTGCCCAGATGCAGGGCAACAAGCTGGTGCTGAACCTGGGCCTGTCGCATGATGTCAACTTCGAAGTGCCGCAGGGCGTGACTGTCACGACCCCGAAGCAGACCGAAATCATTGTCGAAGGCATCGACCAGCAGCTGGTCGGCCAGGTGGCAGCGAACATCCGTGAATGGCGTGCGCCGGAGCCCTATAAGGGCAAGGGCATCCGCTACAAGGATGAGTACATCTTCCGCAAGGAAGGCAAGAAGAAGTAAGGACCGGACAAATGGCACTTTCCAAAAGAGAGCTGTTCCAGAAGCGCCGCCTGCGCGTCCGGAACAAACTTCGCTCGGTGAACACGGGCAAGCCCCGGCTTTCCGTTCACCGTTCGTCGAAGAACATCAGCGTGCAGCTGATCGACGATGTTCAGGGCGTCACGCTCGCCTCGGCCTCCTCGCTGGAGAAGGATCTGGGCGTGGTCGGCAAAAACAACATCGAAGCTGCGGCCAAGGTCGGCCAGGCCATCGCCGAGCGCGCCAAGAAGGCGGGCGTCGAAGAGGCTTATTTCGACCGCGGCGGTTTCCTGTATCACGGCAAGGTCAAGGCTCTGGCCGATGCCGCACGGGAAGCCGGCCTGAAACTTTAAGCGCGGGGGGCCATCGGCCCCTCCGATGACCCGGGAGCTTCGCTCACCAAGGGTCGGTCCAACGGCGCATGACGCCACGAACGATTGAAGGAGGCCAGATGGCCAGAGAACCGCAACAGAGGGGCCAGCGCCGCGAGCGTGAGGAAGCCCCGGAATTCGCTGACCGCCTGGTCGCGATCAACCGTGTGTCCAAGACCGTTAAGGGCGGCAAGCGTTTTGGTTTCGCCGCACTTGTCGTCGTAGGCGACCAGAAAGGCCGCGTCGGCTTTGGCAAGGGTAAGGCCAAGGAAGTGCCCGAGGCGATCCGCAAGGCAACCGAGCAGGCCAAGCGTCAGATGATCCGCGTTCCGCTGCGCGAAGGCCGCACGCTGCACCACGACATCGAAGGACGTCATGGCGCCGGTAAGGTCGTGATGCGCACCGCGCCGCACGGTACCGGAATCATCGCGGGTGGACCGATGCGCGCCGTCTTCGAGATGGTGGGCATGCATGACGTCGTCGCCAAGTCGCTGGGTTCACAGAACCCTTACAACATGATCCGCGCCACCATGGACGCTCTGAGCAAGCAGGCATCGCCGCGCTCGGTGGCCCAGCGTCGTGGCAAGAAGGTCGCCGACATCCTGCCCAAGCGTGACGAAGCGCCGGCGGCTGCCGAGTCCGAGGAGGCCTGAGTCACATGGCAAAAACCATCGTCGTCAAGCAGATCGGCTCGCCGATCCGCCGCCCCGCCATCCAGCGTGCGACGCTGAAAGGCCTGGGCTTGAACAAGATGCACCGGACCCGCGAACTCGAGGACACTCCTTCGGTCCGTGGCATGGTGAACTCGATCCCGCATCTGGTCAAAATCATCGAAGAACGCGGGTAAGTTCCGATTTGAGTGGTGCAAGCACCCCTATCGGAAATTAACGGATTTGAACGCCCCGGAGACGGGGCGTTTTCTTTTCCGAATGTCCCCGCCGGTGGCCTGCGGCGTTTGGACATATGATCGGCCTTGTCGTCTCTCCTACCTGAGTTCCAGCGAACAGGAGATTTTCATGACCGTTACCGACCACCACTCGTCCGCGCCGGATCACCGCACTCCGATGCAGGAACTGCTGATGCCCTTGCGTCCTCTTCTCGACTCCAGCCGAGAGACCAAGATCATCCTTGCCATTCTGGCTGTTCTGGCCTTTTGGGGGATCGCCATCCTGGCATTCGGTGTTCCGGCACTTGTCTGGCCGATGAAGCTGATCGTCCCCGGGCTGTGTTTCGGCCTGGTCGCGCTGACGTGGGGAATGTAGAGCGAATCCGGGCTTGGTTCGGGTTCCTCTTGCCAGCTAGGAGGCAATCCCCTATACGCCCCCGGTGCTCATTCGAGCACCCGACTCAAAATCAAGAAACGCCGTGGCCGTCCCATCTCGCTTCGGGGGCGCGTCCGGCCAAGGAGAAGCGATATGAAACTGAATGAACTTCGTGACAACGAAGGCGCAGCCAAGAAAGCCAAGCGCATCGGCCGTGGCCCGGGTTCGGGCAAGGGCAAGACCGCTGGCCGTGGTATCAAAGGCCAGAAATCCCGTTCGGGCGTAGCCATCAACGGCTATGAGGGCGGCCAGATGCCGCTCTATCAGCGTCTGCCCAAGCGCGGCTTCAACAAGCCGAACCGCAAGGCATATGCTGTCGTCAACCTGGGCCTGATCCAGAAATTCATCGACGACAAGAAGATCGACGCCAAGAAGGACATCACCGAGGACGTCCTGATCGAATCGGGTCTGGTTCGTCGCAAGAAGGACGGTATTCGCGTCCTGGCAAAAGGCGAATTTTCCGCCAAGGCTTCGATCTCCGTAACCGGCGCGTCGAAATCCGCCATCGAGGCTGTCGAGAAGGCGGGTGGCTCTCTTACGGTCACATCCGCGTCGGCTGCCGAGTAACGGCTTGTGGGCGGCGCTTTCGCCGCTTACATACCTAGTCAAGTTTTCCAGCGCCGCCGACCGGGGAACAGGTCCGGCGGCGCTTTGCATAAGAGAGACCGGGAATGGCATCTGCAGCAGAGCAAATGGCAGCGAACGTCAGCTGGGGTATGCTGGGCAAAGCAACCGAGCTGCGTCAGCGCCTTCTCTTCACCATCGGACTTCTGATTGTCTACCGCGTCGGGACTTATATCCCGGTGCCGGGTATCGATGGCGAAGCGCTGCGTGAGTTCATGGATCAGGCGGCTGGCGGGATCGCCGGCGTTCTGGGCATGTTCACGGGCGGCGCGCTGAGCAGGATGGGAATCTTCGCTCTGGGCATCATGCCGTATATCTCGGCCTCGATCATCATTCAGCTTCTTGCCTCGATGTGGGAGCCGCTGAAGAACCTCAAGAAAGAGGGCGAGGCGGGCCGCCGCAAGATCACCCAATACACACGCTACGGCACGGTGTTCCTGGCGACATTCCAGGCTTATGGCCTTGCCGTTTCGATGGAAGCTGGCGACCTCGTCACCGATCCGGGCTGGTTCTTCCGCATTTCTACCGTCATCACTCTTGTCGGCGGCACGATGTTCCTGATGTGGCTGGGCGAGCAGATCACCGCCCGCGGCGTTGGGAACGGTATCTCGCTGATCATCTACGTCGGTATCGTGGCCGAACTTCCGGGCGCGCTGGCGCAGTTCTTTGCGCAGGGCCGTAGTGGCGCTTTGTCGACTGCCGTGATCCTTGGTATCGTCCTGATGCTGATCGCGACGCTGATCTTCGTCGTGTTCATGGAGCGAAGCCTGCGCAAGGTTCATATCCAGTATCCGCGTAGGCAAGTTGGTATGAAGGTCTATGACGGCGGCTCGTCGCATCTGCCGATCAAGGTAAACCCTGCGGGCGTGATCCCGGCGATCTTCGCTTCGTCGCTTCTGCTGCTGCCGACGACGCTCTCGACCTTCTCGGGGCAGAATGCCGGGCCGATCATGTCCTGGGTTCTGGCCTATTTCGGCCCCGGACAGCCGCTGTACCTTTTGTTCTTCGCGGGCATGATCATCTTCTTCACGTATTTCTATACGCTGAACGTGGCGTTCAAGCCGGATGACGTGGCCGAGAACCTGAAGAACCAGAACGGCTTCATTCCGGGCATCCGCCCGGGCAAGAAGACCGAGGAATACCTGGAGTACGTGGTCAACCGGTTGCTGGTTCTGGGCGGCGCATACCTGGCGCTGGTCTGCTTGATCCCCGAGGTCGTCCGCGGCAATTTGGCCATCACTGCCTACTTTGGCGGCACGTCGATTCTGATTATTGTGTCGGTCGGAATGGACTTCGTTCAGCAGGTCCAATCCCATCTCCTTGCGCATCAGTACGAGGGGTTGATCGAGAAATCCCAGTTGCGCGGGAAGAAGCGCGGCGGGAAGACCAGAGGGACGGCTAGACGATGAACATCATTCTGCTCGGACCGCCGGGCGCCGGGAAGGGTACCCAAGCGCGTATCCTTGTCGAAGGCCGCGGCATGATCCAGCTTTCGACCGGTGACATGTTGCGCGAAGCCCGTACTTCGGGCACCGAGATGGGCAACAAGGTTGCGGCCATCATGGACGCGGGTGAGTTGGTGACGGACGAGATCGTGATCGGGCTGATCGAAGAGAAGCTCGAGGGCGATCACGGCGGCGGGTTCATCTTCGATGGCTTCCCACGCACTCTGGCCCAGGCGGATGCGCTTGGCGCGCTTCTGAAGAAGCATGACGCCAAGCTGGATGCTGTCGTCGAGATGCGCGTCGATGACAACGCGCTGGTTCAGCGGATCACGGCACGTTCGACCTGCGGCAACTGCGGCGAGGTTTACAACGACATCACCAAGCCGATCCCCGCTGACGGCAAGTGCGAGAGCTGTGGCGGAAACGAGTTCAAACGCCGCGCCGACGATAACGAGGAAAGTCTCAAGACCCGGCTGATGGAGTACTACAAGAAAACCTCTCCGCTGATCGGGTACTATTATCATGCGGGCGCCCTGAAGCCGGTCAACGGACTGGGCGAGATCGAAGAGGTCGCCGCAGAGATTTCCGAGGCTCTGGGCGGCTAGTTCGCCCCCAGCCGACAGGGTCGGGCCGGTTTTGAAAAAATGCTTGACATGTCCGGCCAAACCTCTTGACCCCTCGGTCTTTAGGTCATAGTTACCGCCATCTCGGATGAGAATCATAGTTAAGCCCGGTGGCCGCAACGCTCCGGGCTTACGTTGTGAAAAAAGGTTCCGGAACTACGGAACCGCAACGAAAGGACAAATAACGTGGCACGTATCGCCGGCGTGAACATCCCGACTGCAAAGCGGGTTCCGATCGCCCTCACCTACATCACCGGTATCGGCCCTACTTCGGCCAAAGCCATCTGCGAAGCCGTCAACATCGAGGAAAGCCGCCGGGTCAATGAACTCAGCGACGCCGAGGTTCTGGCAATCCGCGAACACATCGATGCGAACTACACTGTCGAAGGCGACCTGCGCCGCGAAGTGCAGATGAACATCAAGCGCCTGATGGACCTTGGCTGCTACCGCGGTCTGCGTCATCGTCGCAACCTTCCCGTGCGCGGTCAGCGCACCCACACCAATGCGCGCACGCGCAAAGGTCCGGCGAAACCGATCGCCGGCAAGAAGAAATAAGGGAGGGTCTGACCAATGGCACGTGATCGTCGCGTCAAGAAGAAGGTCTCCAAGAACATCGCCGCCGGCGTTGCTCATGTGAACTCTTCGTTCAACAACACAAAGATCCTGATCTCGGACGTGCAGGGCAACGCGATTGCCTGGTCGTCGGCAGGGACCATGGGCTTCAAGGGTTCGCGCAAGTCGACCCCTTACGCAGCTCAGATGGCAGCCGAGGACGCCGGCCGCAAGGCTCAGGAACACGGCGTGCGCACGCTGGAAGTCGAAGTTCAGGGTCCGGGTTCGGGCCGTGAATCGGCTCTGCGCGCTCTGGCTGCCGTGGGCTTCAACATCACGTCGATCCGTGACGTGACCCCGATCGCCCACAACGGCTGCCGCCCGCCGAAGCGCCGCCGCGTCTGAGCGATACCGATTCTAGGCGGGCCATGCTTTGCGCTTGGCCCGTTGATGCCGTTTTGAACCTCGGGAGCGTCCGGTCAAGGACATGGGCCGAACGCAGGAATTGAGGAGACCAACATGATCCACAAGAACTGGCAGGAACTGATCAAGCCGATGCAGCTTGAAGTGAAGCCTGGCAATGATCCCGCACGTCAGGCCACCGTTGTCGCAGAACCGTTGGAGCGTGGCTTCGGCTTGACGCTTGGCAACGCCCTGCGCCGCGTGCTGATGTCGTCGCTTCAGGGCGCCGCAATCACCAGCGTGCAGATCGACAACGTGCTTCACGAGTTCTCGAGCGTGGCCGGTGTTCGCGAAGACGTGACCGACATCGTTCTTAACCTCAAGGGCGTCGCGATCCGCATGGATGTCGAGGGACCGAAGCGTCTGTCGATCTCCGTGAAGGGGCCGCAGGTCGTCACTGCAGGCGACATCTCGGAGACTGCCGGGATCGAGATCCTGAACAAGGACCATGTGATCTGCCATCTTGATGAAGGTGCCGACCTGTTCATCGAGCTGACGGTCAACACCGGCAAGGGTTATGTTGCCGCTGACAAGAACCGCCCGGAAGATGCACCGATCGGGCTGATCCCGGTCGACGCGATCTATTCGCCGGTCAAGAAAGTCAGCTATGACGTGCAGCCGACCCGTGAGGGCCAGGTTCTGGACTATGACAAGCTGACCCTGAAGCTGGAAACAGATGGCTCGGTCACCCCGGACGACGCCGTTGCCTATGCTGCGCGGATCCTGCAGGATCAGCTGTCGATCTTTGTGAACTTCGACGAGCCGGAAGCGGCACGTGCCGATAGCGACGACGACGGTCTGGAATTCAACCCGCTGCTTCTGAAGAAGGTGGACGAACTGGAGCTTTCCGTGCGTTCGGCCAACTGCCTGAAGAACGACAACATCGTCTACATCGGGGACCTGATCCAGAAGACCGAAGCCGAGATGCTGCGCACCCCGAACTTCGGCCGCAAGTCGCTGAACGAGATCAAGGAAGTGCTTTCCGGCATGGGTCTACACCTTGGCATGGATGTCGAGGAATGGCCGCCGGAGAACATCGAGGACTTGGCGAAGAAATTCGAAGACCAGTTCTAAAAGACTCAATGCCCGGCTGGTCCGGGGAAATGATGGGCAATCGCCCCAAGGAGAGCGGGGGGCACGCATCCCCCGCCTGACAAAGCAAAACCGCCCGTAGAGGGCAAATGGAGTTAGAGATATGCGTCACGCACGAGGCTATCGCCGCCTTAACCGTACCCATGAGCACCGCAAGGCGCTCTTTGCAAACATGGCTGGTTCGCTCATCGAACATGAGCAGATCAAGACCACCCTTCCCAAGGCCAAGGAACTGAAGCGCATCGCCGACAAGCTTATTACGCTTGGCAAACGCGGTGATCTGCATGCGCGCCGCCAGGCAGCCGCGCAGTTGAAGCAGGATGCACTCGTCGCGAAACTTTTCGATGTTCTGGGCCCGCGCTACAAGGACCGCGCCGGTGGATACACCCGCGTTCTGAAGGCTGGCTTCCGTTATGGAGACATGGCGCCTATGGCCATCATCGAGTTCGTGGACCGCGATGTTGATGCCAAGGGCGCCGCTGACCGTGCTCGCCTTGAAGCAGAGGAAGCCGCTGAGGATTGATTCTCCGGCTTCATCTACTGATGAGTTTCGTTAAGGCCGCCCGTTAGGGCGGCTTTTTCATGCCTGTCGTCGAATCTTCCTAAGAGCCATAGCCATCGAAAGTTCAAGTTCGCGCATGGCTTCGCGAGGAGATTCGACCTTTTTCGTGCTAAAAGACAAAAAATCCTCGAGCACCTTGTCATCAGGTACGGACATGGCATCGGTGAGGTTTTTCAGAGTCTGAGCCAATTTTAGACTTCTCGAATATAAAGAACTTAAATCATTCTCACACTTTAAAGTTGACCAGCCATTAAACAACCTGTCTAAATGGACAGGTGAATTGATAACGGAACACATTGCAAAGCTGATTAGGCCGGTCCTTCCGGTAACGGAAAGACCAGTTATTGGGGTTGCCAATCCATGTGGCGAGACAACGAAACCTTAGAACTTATTGGGAAATCTGAAGCTGCGAGCTTTTCAGGGCAAGGAGGCATTTCCTCTCTCGCCAAGGAGTTCGAGGCCCTTGGATCACTTGCTCCTGCCGGCTACTCCGCCGGTCTTCACATCCGCTTTGCATCTCCATTGATTTACGTTCGGACATATAACGAAGCCTGGACGAAAATTTATGACGATAATGCCTTTGCTTTGAGGGATCCCCTGGTTTTTTGGGGTTTGGGTGTCAAAGGCCATACGCGTTGGAGTGCAATAAAGCTTCCGGATCCGTTCAACATACTCGGGCAGGCCCGTAGCCATGGGCTTGTTTATGGGGCGGTGATTTCCTGCGGGCCAATTACATCACGGACAATCGTGGGTGTTGCGCATAGTGAGCGTGAGTTTACTGATGAGGAAATTCAACG
Source organism: Silicimonas lutimaris (assembly GCF_047314965.1). Classification (NCBI taxonomy): domain Bacteria; kingdom Pseudomonadati; phylum Pseudomonadota; class Alphaproteobacteria; order Rhodobacterales; family Paracoccaceae; genus Silicimonas; species Silicimonas lutimaris. The sequence goes on from NZ_JBLBVK010000057.1 coordinate 20,776, forward strand.
CGCCGTGAAGATCGTGCACAGTCTTCACGCCGCGGCGGAGCCTCCCACCGAGTTGACGCCCGCACAGATCGAGGCGTTGCGTCTGCTGGCTGATGGGGACCGGCACGCTGCCGCGGCTGCAAAACTCGGCATATCGGAAAGCGCTTTCAAGGCTCGACTGCAATCAGCCCGTGTTCGGCTTGGTGCACGTACGACAGCTCAGGCGCTGAAGAGAGCACGGGAGTATCAGCTACTGTAGGCGATGCGGCCTCCCCAGGAACGGTTTTTCAACCCAGACTGGAGGCTGTAAAATGCAAGTCACAACACTTTCTTTTGAAAATATGCACAACTATGGTGAGCTGTTTGCCAATATGCTGCGTGCGCGGCACAGAACGTTTATCGTCAAAAATAATTGGGAATTGCCGGAAGCCAACGGCATGGAATTCGATCAGTATGACACGCCGGCCAGCCGGTGGGTCGCCGTGCACGAATTCGGGCAGGTGCTTGCCGGGGTCCGTCTGACGCCGACGACTGCCCGCTGCGGCATCTATTCCTACATGATCCGTGACGCCCAGCTTGGACTGCTTGAAAGCATTCCCAGCGATCTTCTCTTCGAAGAGGCTCCGGTGGCGCCCCATATCTGGGAATCAAGCCGGGTTTTCGTTGCTGACACTGTCCCGGCGAAGTTAAGGCTTCGTGTCCAGTGTTCCCTGATCGACGAAATGGTCCGCTCCGCCCGGGAACTCGGTGCGACATCCCTGATCGGCATCGTTCCCGAACATTCGCCGCGGCTTGCCAGGCGGACCGGGATTGACTGTGTGCCTGCCGGGCCGGTGATCGAAACCGACGACGGGGATCGCAGCGTCTGCATCAACATCGCGCTGGCCAGCAAGCTGCACTAGAAACACCAGACCTTTCCGTCATCGCGGCAGAGGCGTATAGCCTTTGCCGCGTATGGCGGATCTTTTTGACAACCAGCCGGGCGTGCTCCCGGAGACAGGCAGTGCCCCAAGGCCACTGGCAGACCGGTTGCGGCCCAAGACATTGGATGAGGTGATCGGGCAGGACCATATTCTGGGTCCCGAGGCCCCCCTTGGTTCGATGCTGGCGTCCGGCAACCTGTCGTCGCTTGTGCTTTGGGGACCGCCCGGCGTGGGCAAGACAACGATTGCCCGATTGCTTGCCGATGCCACCGATCTCAGCTTCGTGCAGATCAGCGCGATATTCACCGGTGTGGCGGATCTGAAGAAGGTCTTCGAAGCGGCCCGGATGCGGCGGCAGGGCGGCAAGGGCACGTTGCTGTTCGTCGATGAGATCCATCGCTTCAACAAAGCCCAGCAAGATGGCTTTCTGCCTCACATGGAAGATGGAACCATCTTGCTGGTGGGGGCGACAACCGAGAATCCGTCGTTCGAGTTGAATGCGGCTCTTCTCAGCCGGGCGCAGGTTCTGGTGCTCGAGCGACTGTCGCTTGCGGACCTGGAGCGTCTGGCACAACGCGCCGAACACGAGCTTGGCAGGGCGATGCCGCTTGATGGTCCGGCGCGCGAGGCTCTGCTGGAGATGGCCGACGGCGACGGCCGGGCGCTTCTGAACCTCGTTGAGCAGGTTTCGGGCTGGAAGGTCGACGGCAAACTCGACGTCGAGGCTTTGACCAAGAGACTGACGCGCCGCGCCGCGAAATACGACAAGTCCGGAGACGAGCACTACAACCTGATCTCCGCGTTGCACAAATCCGTCCGTGGTTCCGATCCCGACGCGGCGCTCTACTGGTTCGCGAGGATGCTGGCTGGCGGTGAGGATCCGCGTTACCTCGCGCGGCGCATCACGCGGATGGCGGTCGAGGATATCGGGCTGGCCGATCCGCAGGCAAACGCGGTCTGCCTGGATGCCTGGAACACCTATGAGCGCCTTGGGTCGCCCGAGGGCGAGCTGGCGTTGGCGCAGGCCGTCACCTATCTCGCGCTCGCCCCCAAGTCGAATGCCGCCTATACGGCGTATAAGGCTGCGATGAAGGCCGCACGCGAGACCGGCTCGGAGCCGCCGCCGAAGCATATCCTGAATGCGCCGACGAAGATGATGAAAGAGCAGGGCTATGGGGAAGGTTATGCTTACGATCACGACGCCGAAGACGGGTTTTCAGGGCAGAACTATTTCCCGGAAGGTATGAAACGAGGCATCTACTACCAGCCGGTGGAGCGCGGATTCGAGCGTGAACTGAAAAGACGGTTGGATTACTTCGTCAAGCTGCGCGGCAGGCGGCAGAGTTGACATCCTTCTCCCATCAAGACAGACCCGCGCAATGCTTGGAAACCTGATCTCAGTCGCTGTAGGGGGTGCCGTCGGCGCCTCGCTCCGTTATCTGACGGGGATCGGCGTGGTTCGGCTGCTGGGTCATTCCCCCTTTCCGGTTGCGATCATCCTGGTGAACGTTCTGGGTTCTTTCCTCATGGGCGTTTTCGTGGTTGCCGCAGCGCATCGGGGGCTTACTCATCTGTCGCCACTTGTGATGACCGGTCTTCTGGGTGGCTTCACGACATTTTCGGCATTTTCACTTGAGGCTGTTACCCTCTACGAGCGCGGCGAAGTCGGGCAGGCGGTACTTTACGTCGGATTGTCCGTCGTCCTGTCGATTGGCGGGCTCATGGCAGGGCTATGGGTGGCGAGGTCGGTTCTGGCATGACGGGCGTGCAGACACTTACCGTTGGGGCCGACGAGGGCGACCAGCGGCTGGATCGCTGGTTCCGCCGGCACTTCCCGCATGTCTCCCAAGGCCGGATCGAGAAGATGTGCCGGAAGGGCGAAATCCGCGTGGACGGTGCGCGCGTTAAGGCTGCCAGCCGGGTCGAGGCGGGGCAAAGCGTACGGATCCCGCCTTTGCCTGACGATGCACCGCCGCCCAAGGCGAAGACCAGCGTCAGCGAATCGGACGCCGCGATGATCCAGAATTCGGTGATCTACCGGGATGACTATATCATCGCCCTCAACAAGCCGGCGGGTCTTCCCACACAAGGTGGGTCTAAGCAGACGCGCCACGTCGACGGTCTGGCCGAAGCGCTGAAATTCGGCCTGGACGAGAAGCCGAGGCTTGTGCACCGGCTGGACAAGGATACCTCGGGCATCCTGCTTCTGGCGCGAACTCGCAGTATCGCCAATGCGCTGACAGCGGCCTTCCGTGATCGGGACACTCGCAAGATCTACTGGGCGGCCGTGGCAGGCACACCGTCGCCGCGGATGGGAACAATCCGGTATGGGTTGGTCAAAGCTCCCGGGCATGGCGCGAAGGGCGAGGGCGAAAAGATGCTGGCCGTTCATCCGCGTGATATCGACGCGACGGAGGGAGCAAAGCGGGCAATAACGGACTATGCCGTGCTTTCGTCGCTGGGAACGCGCGCCGCGTGGGTCGCCCTTGTTCCGGTGACGGGCCGAACCCACCAATTGCGCGTCCACATGGCCGAGATCGGGCATCCGATCGTGGGCGACGGCAAGTATGGCGGCTCCGGGCAGGAAAACCTTGGTGACGGCTGGGGCGCTCAGCTTGGGGGAGAGATCAGCCGCAAGCTGCATCTTCACGCCCGCAGCCTGACCCTGACGCATCCCGTGACCGGCAAACGCCTGACACTGACGGCACCTTTGCCGGAGCATATGGAACGGACCTGGAAGATGCTGGACTGGAACCTGGCTGACGTGCTGGCCGACCCTTTCGAGGACATTGAATGAGCGAATGGGCCCCGAAACGCTTTTACAAGGACGTCACTGTCGAGAGAGAAGGCGATCAATTCTCGGTTCGGCTTGACGGCCGCCCGGTGCGTACCCCGGGGAAGCGCCTTCTGGCGATGCCGCATGAGGCCATGGCTTGGAATATTGCCGAGGAATGGCGGGCGCAGGAGGACCTGATCGACCCGCGGACCATGCCGTGGACGCGATCCGTGAACAGCGCGATCGACAAGGTTGCAAGTCAGCGTGACGAGATCATTGAGCATCTCACAAGCTACGCCGGAACGGATCTTCTATGTTATCGTGCTCACGGACCGGCAGAGTTGGTGGCGCGTCAATCGCAGGATTGGGACCCTCTGCTCGATTGGGTGACGCAACGTTACAACGTGAAGCTCAATGTGACCTCAGGCGTGATCCCCGTGGTTCAGCGTGTCGAGACACTGGAAAGGCTGCACGGCACCATGCGGCCGATGTCGGACTTTGAATTGACTGGGTTCTACGAACTGGTCACCCTTTCAGGCTCGTTCACGATCGCGCTCGCGTCAGTGGAAGGCGTGCAACCTGCTGATGTCCTCTGGAAAATTTCCCGCATCGACGAGACCTGGCAGTCGGAGCAGTGGGGCGTCGACGAAGAGGCAGAAGAGGCTTCCAACCTGAAACGCGATGCGTTTCTACATGCATTCAAATTCTTTCAAACTGCCCAGCAATAAGGCAGAGGGTCGGGTTTTTTGCTGTTTTGCGGTGTTTTCCTAAGATTCCGCAATTGAACGGTTTTTGGGCTGTTGCCCTTGACCTGTACCCTCGAATACGACCAAAATCCCGTCGTTCGGCGAAAACTCGCCAGCAGAGAAATGGGTCATACAGGACCCAGAGACCCATCAGCGATGATGGACACTCAGGAAGAGGTAAAAATGAAAAAATCCGTATTTCTTGGCGCAATGACCGCGGCCGCCCTTGTCGGCGGCGTGGCAGGCGCTGCGACGCTTGACGACGTCAAGGCGCGCGGCAAGCTGAATTGTGGTGTGACCACCGGTGTACCCGGTTTTGCCGAGCCCGACGCGAACGGCGTCTGGCAAGGCTTCGATGTCGCGGTCTGCCGTGCCGTTGCCGCAGCCGTGTTGGGCGATCCGACCGCGGTCGAGTTCGTACCTACGACCGGTAAGACCCGCTTTACCGCTCTTGCCTCCGGCGAGATCGACATGCTGGCACGGAACACGACCTGGACCTTCAGCCGTGACGTCGACCTGAAGTTCGAATTCACGGGCGTGAACTACTATGACGGTCAGGGCTTCATGGCTCCGAAAGAGCTGGGCGTGTCGTCGGCAAAGGATCTTGATGGTGCGACCATCTGTATCCAGACCGGCACCACGACCGAGCTGAACCTTGCGGACTTCTTCCGCAACAACGGCATCAGCTATGAGCCGGTTCCGATCGAAACCGGCGCCGAGGCCATCCAGCAGTACACCGCTGGCGCCTGCGACGCCTACACCACCGACGCATCGGCTTTGGCCGCTCAGCGTGCGAACCTCGAAGATCCGACTGCGCATATCATCATGCCCGAGATCATCTCGAAAGAGCCGCTTGGCCCGCTTGTTCGCCACGGCGACAACGAGTGGGGCGACATCGTCCGCTGGACGCTGAACGCGCTGATCACCGCTGAAGAGCTCGGCGTGACCTCGGTGAACCTCGACGAGATGGCGGCTGGTACCGACAACCCGGAAATCAACCGTCTGCTGGGCACTGAAGGTGATCTGGGCGCAATGCTGGGTCTCGACAAGGACTGGGCCAAGCGCGCGATCGGCGTTGCCGGCAACTATGGCGAAGTCTTCGAGAAGAACATCGGTGAAGCCACTCCGATCGGTCTGGCCCGTGGCCTGAACGCTCAGTGGACCGATGGCGGCCTGCTTTACTCGCCGCCGTTCCGGTAAGAACGACAGAGGAGGGCGCGGACATCCCGCGCCCTTCTTCTAGCCGCTCGAGACAAGCGGCTCCAGAAACAGGCGCGCACCGCCAGAGTGCATCCATAAGCGCCAAATCGACGGGGAAACGTCTGACATGACGACACTTGCCGACCAGCCGATCACGGCTCAGAGCGGGTCATTCAAGCTCTCCATGCTGCTGAACGACACGCGGTACCGATCACTGACGTTCCAGTTCATCGCGCTTGTCGCGATCATTGCCTTCATGGCCTTTGTAGGCGGCAACCTTGTCCGCAACCTTGCGGCGGCCGGTTTGAACATTTCTTTTGAGTTCCTCGGAGAGCCCGCCGGGTACGATATCAACCAAAGGCCCATCGAGTATGACTCGCAGGCCAGCCACGGCCGGGCGGCGGTTGTCGGATTGCTGAACACGCTGATCGTGGCGTTTCTGGCCTGTGTTACGGCAACGATTTTCGGTGTTATCGCCGGCGTCCTGAGGTTGTCCAACAACTGGCTGGTCTCGAAGATCATGGCGATTTACGTCGAGATCTTCCGCAATGTTCCCGTACTGATCTGGATCCTGATCATCTTCTCGATCATGATCAACGCGGCTCCCGCGCCGCGGGACTTCCGGGGCGATGATGCCACCGCATCGATGTTGCTGTTCGATTCCATTGCCGTCACGAACCGGGGGGTCTATCTGCCAAAGCCCGTTTTCGGGGACGGTTCGATGATCGTGCTGGCTGTGTTCTTCCTGTCGATTGTGGGCATCTTCGCGTTCCGGTCCTATGCCAGGAAGCAACTTTACGACCACGGCAGGATGATCCCGACCTTCTGGCCGTCCATTGGCCTTTTCTTCGTTCCCGCGATTATCGTGCAGCTTTTGCTGGGTAACCCGATCACTCTCGATTACCCGACGCTGCAAGGTTTCAACTTCCGGGGTGGCATCACGATCCTCGGTTCGCTGATTGCTCTTTGGTTCGCGCTGGCGATCTATACCGGCGCCTTCATCGCCGAGAACGTGCGTGCGGGCATTCAGGCCATCAGCAAGGGTCAGACCGAGGCTGCGGCAGCGCTGGGCCTGCGGCCCAACCGGATCATGAGCCTTGTGATCCTGCCCCAGGCGCTTCGGGTCATCATCCCGCCGCTGATCTCGCAATACCTGAACATCACGAAGAACTCGTCGCTTGCGATCGCCGTGGGCTATATGGACGTGACCGGTACGCTTGGGGGCATCACGCTTCTGCAGACTGGCCGTGCCATCGAGACGATCCTGTTGTTGATGCTGTTCTATCTGACGGTATCGCTGCTGATCTCGTTCTTCATGAACATCTTCAACAACCGCATGAAACTGAAGGAGCGCTGAGATGGCTGACGCAAATGTCTCCTTCGTTCGTCATGAATCGATTCCGCCCTCGCCCCCCCCGGCGCGGGAGAGAGGCGCCATAAAGTGGATGCGTGAGAACCTGTTTTCCAACTGGTTCAACTCCATACTCACCGTCGTGGCCCTGTATATCATCGTTCGCCTGATCTGGGGTGGTGCGCCCTGGTTTCTGAACGGCGTCTGGGATGCGGGTTCGATCAAGGAATGTCGCGACATCCTGACCGAAGCCGGCAAGTCCACCGGGGCGTGTTTCGCCGTTCTGGTTGATCGCTGGGATCACCTTTTGTTCGGCTTCAAGTATCCGGCGGACGCTTACTGGCGGCCGGTGGTTGCCTTCGTTTTGCTCCTGATCTCGGCCGCGCCGGCGCTGTTCTACATGTATATCCCGCGCCGGATGCTTATCCTGACGGCACTTTACCCGTTTGTCGCCTATTGGCTGATTTGGGGCGGGTCGCTTTGGGTGCCGATCTGCGTGGCCTTGTCGATCGTTGCGACGGGTCTGATCTTCCGCTTCGTCGAGAGCATGGACATCAGCCTGAGGCGCATCCTGTCCGCGTTGGTCGGTATCGCGGCGGGACTTGGGCTGGCCTATCTGCTGTTCAAGGGGGCCGGCGAGCTTGTCTTCATCGCGCAATCCATCGGGACCTCAGGTCTGAATATCGTCGCCTACGCCTTGTTCTGGGCGGCGGGTATCTTCACCTATGTCTTCTTCATCCCGATGGGCATCTTCGTCGCCTACACGATTTATCAAAGCGCCGAGGATGGTGATCTGGTCACGTTGGTGACGGCGCTTCTGGCGATCTACCTGATGCTGTTCTATGCGCTTGGTCCCGTATCGGGTGCGTTGAATGGCATCATCCCGCTGGAGCTTCCGGCGGTGCCATCGCGCGATATGGGCGGCTTCATGCTTTGCCTTATCCTCGGCACGGTCTGTGTTTCGCTGTCGATTCCGCTGGGGATCGTGCTGGCACTGGGACGTCAATCGAAGATGCCGCTGATCAAAGGTATCTGCGTTGTGTTCATCGAGTTCGTCCGGGGCGTGCCGTTGATCACGCTTCTCTTCGTGGCGAACGTGATGCTGGCGTATTTCATGCCCCCGCAGACCAACTTCGACCTTATCCTTCGCGTGATCATCATGATCACCATGTTCTCTTCGGCCTATATCGCCGAAGTGATCCGGGGCGGTCTCGCTGCCCTGCCGAAGGGTCAGTACGAAGCGGCGGACAGCCTTGGACTTAACTACACGCAGGCGACACGGCTGATCATTCTGCCTCAGGCGCTGAAAATCTCGATCCCGGGTATCGTGAACGTGGCCGTTGGCCTGTTCAAGGACACCACACTGGTCTCGGTGATCTCGATGTTCGACGTCGTGGGCATGATCCGCGGCCCGATCCAGCAGTCCACCGACTGGATCAGCATCTACTGGGAAGTCTACGGCTTTGCGGCCCTGTGCTTCTTCATCGTCTGCTACGGCATTTCGCAATATTCGCAGTGGCTGGAACGCCAACTGCGCACGGACCACAGATAGGGAGCGCGACACATGTCTGAAACTGCGCAAATGAAAGTCTCTGACGAAGTCGCTATCGTCATTCAGAAGATGAACAAATGGTACGGACAGTTCCATGTTCTTCGTGACATCGACCTGACAGTGTACCGGGGCGAGCGGATCGTGATCTGCGGTCCGTCCGGTTCGGGTAAATCCACTCTGATCCGCTGCATCAACGCGCTGGAGGAACACCAGGCGGGTTCGATCGAGGTGGACGGTACCCTGCTGTCGTCGGACCTGAAGAACATCGACAAGATCCGCTCCGAGGTCGGGATGTGCTTCCAGCACTTCAACCTTTTCCCGCACCTGACCATTCTCGAGAACTGCACTCTGGCGCCGATCTGGGTTCGGAAGATTCCGAAGCGTGAAGCTGAAGCGACGGCGATGCACTTCCTCGAGAAGGTGAAGATCCCTGATCAGGCCAACAAGTATCCGGGCCAGTTGTCGGGTGGTCAGCAGCAGCGGGTGGCGATTGCCCGGTCGCTTTGCATGCGTCCGAGGATCATGCTGTTCGACGAGCCGACTTCTGCGCTTGACCCGGAGATGATCAAGGAAGTGCTGGATACCATGATCGAACTGGCCGAAGAGGGCATGACCATGTTGTGCGTGACCCACGAGATGGGCTTTGCCCGCCAGGTCGCAAACCGCGTGATCTTCATGGATGCCGGTCAGATCGTTGAACAGAACGAGCCGGAGGAATTCTTCAAGAATCCGAAATCCGACCGCACAAAGCTGTTCCTCAGCCAGATTCTCGGTCACTGAGCTCGGTGAAAAGTTCTACAGAGCGCCCGTCCCGGTAGGGGCGGGCGTTTTTCTTTTCGGGTCAGAGTTCCCGCGGCACGACGAAATCGACAAGGTGTCCGGTACCCCAACCGATCTCGTTCCATCTGGACGTCTCGAATTGAATGATGGTCGTCGCGCCAGTCGGGTACATCATGAACTTTTCGTGGTCCGGGGTAGAGTCCAGAATCCGTTCGGCGAATTCGCCGATGCCGGGATTATGCGCAATGAGCATGATGACGGGCGATCTGCGGGCGCGCAGGACGTTCAGGATGGTCTCGGCGCCGGCATGATACAGTGCAGGCACGCTTTCCATCGTTGAGGTCGATGGCATCATGTCCGCCATGCGGCTCCAGGTTTCCACGGTCCTGCGGGCGCCGGAGACCAGAACAGTGTCCGGCAGGTACCCTTGAGCGATCAGCCACCGGCCCAGCTTCGCTGCCGACGACCGTCCACGCCCGTTCAAAGGTCGTTCGAAATCATCCAGGGCGGGATCGCCCCAGGCAGATTTTGCATGTCTTGTCAGAATGAGGGTCAGCGTCATTTGTGAAAATACTGCATGTGAAAGGCGGACTGAGCTTTGGATCTTCCGTAACTCTTGGATAGTGGGCAGGCACGTCGAACCGCGCAACCTGCCAAAAGGTTGGTACTGCCGGCCTCTGTGTCAAGGTAGGCGTGGCAGGCATCTACGTCGTATCCGTCGCCCGTGAGGGCCCGAGGGGGGCATGCCGACAAGCAGGGCTTTTCAATGCAAGTGGTGCATGGGTTCCTGCCCGGTGACTGCTGCTTTTCGTGCCCTGGCAGCAGAATGGCACCCCGGTAAGAGACCATCAGCCCGGCAATATCGTGAACCAGGAGCATGACCGGCGACTGCCATGCGCGGCCCGATCGAATGGCCCAGGTGAAGAAAGGTCTCAAGGGCTCGCCGAATGGGAACAGCGGGACGCCGTCCACTGTCGCGGCAAGGTCGCTGATGATCCGCAAAGACCATCTGTCGAGCGGATCCGGTTCGCCGTCGCGGAATTCCGGTTCGGCCGTCACATGGGTCCAGAAGCCCGGCTCTGCCGGCCCCAGAAGCACCAGTGTTCCTTCGCCGACGCCGTCGGCTGGGCGGGCAGGAAGTGTTCCGAAATCGGCTAGGAAGTGCTGGGATGCGTGCTTTGTCAGAGCCGCAAGGCTCATCTTTTTTTTGGACGGATCATGCTGCCGGCGCCTTGTTCGGTGTACAGTTCCAGCAGACAGGCGTTTTCGACACGTCCATCAAGGATTACGACAGCGCGAACGCCGCCCTCGATTGCCGCAAGCGCGGTTTCGGTCTTGGGGATCATGCCACCCGCGATCACACCGGTCTCGGTCATCTCGCGTACCGCCTCGGGCGTCAATTCGGTGACTACATCGCCGTCGGCATTCTTCACCCCGGCCACGTCGGTCAGAAGAAGAAGCCGATCCGCCCTGAGGCTGGCAGCGATGGCGCCTGCCGCCGTGTCGCCGTTGACGTTCATCGTCGCGCCATCCCGGCCAATGCCAAGGGGTGCGATCACCGGGATCATTTCTGCGGCCATGAGCGTGGTGATGACGGCCGGGTTCATCTCGGCCGGCTCGCCGACGAAGCCCAACTCGGGATCGGCATAGTCGCAGATCATCAGGTTCGCATCCTTGCCGGAGATGCCCACTGCCTTGCCGCCTTGCGCGTTGATTGCCTGAACGATCCGCTTGTTCACGAGGCCGGAAAGCACGGCCTCGACAACCTCGACCGTGGCCTTGTCGGTGACCCGCTTGCCCCGCACGAACTCGCTCTTGATGCCCAGCTTTCCCAGCATCTCGTTGATCATCGGACCTCCGCCGTGCACGACCACGGGGTTCACGCCAACGAGGCGCATCAGCACGATGTCGCGGGCGAACGAGGCCATTGCCTCGTCGTCGCCCATGGCGTTGCCGCCGAACTTCACGACAACGGTTGCACCGTCATAGCGCTGAAGCATCGGCAAAGCGTAGTTCAGCGTGGCCGCCGTGGCTGCAAAGTCGCGTTCCATGAAATCCTGCCGTCTCATGCGATGTGTCCCTGACCCTGATCCTTGTTAAGACCTTGGCTTCGGACGCTCAAGCCAGTGTTGCTATGATTGCGCGCAGTACGTCGATTCCATCGCCCTTCTCGGACGAGGTTACAACGATTTCGGGGAATGCCGCGGGGTGTTTGGCCAGCACGGCGCGGACCTGCGACAGGGTCTTTTCGCGTTCGGCTGCCTTGACCTTGTCAGCCTTGGTCATGACGACCTGAAACGTCACGGCGGACGTGTCCAGAAGCGAGAGGATCTCCTCATCCACTTTCTTGATGCCGTGACGGGAGTCGATCAGTACGAAGGCCCGCCGAAGCGTCTGCCGTCCTGCAAGGTAGGCCTTCAACAATTTCTGCCACTTCGCGACGACGGCCACTGGCGCATTTGCGAACCCGTATCCCGGCAGGTCTACAAGGTAATGGCTGTCGCCCAGTGTGAAGTAGTTGATCTCTTGCGTCCGTCCCGGTGTGTTCGATGCCCGCGCCAGCGCCTTGCGGCCCGTCACCGCGTTGATCAGCGTCGATTTGCCCACGTTGGAGCGCCCCGCGAAGCAAACCTCCAGCCGGTCCGCCGGTGGCAGGCCGTCCATCGCCACAACGCCCTTCAAAAACTCGGTTTGCCCGGCGAACAGCTTTCGGCCCGTTTCGATCGCCTCTACCGAAGGTGCGGCCACAGGAAACGGCAAGATCATGCGAGCACCACGGACTGGCCCGTTTCGGCGCGACCGTCTTCGAGCGCGACCAGGTAGACCCCCATATCCCTGTGTCCCCATCCGGCTTCGAGACTTCCAAGCGTATCTGCGTCGCGCCGTCCGGTGTCGGGGTTCGCCGTCGTCGCAAGGCAGCGCTCGATCCGCTCTTCGATGCGGAAACGGATGTCGCCGATCGCAATGGTTTCACCGACCCAGCCGAACTCTTCCCAAGGGGCAAGTCCATCGACCCAGAAATTCCCGCGGAACCTGCGAGGATCAAGTTTCTGGCCCAACCGATCCGACAGGGCCCGGATGCTTGCAAGGTTCAAAAGGCTGATCGACGGGTAGTCGGTATCTGACATGCCGCGGGCGTCTACGCTGACGATCCGGCTGGACGCGGCACGGTCCGCTGGCATCAGCGGGCGAACCCATTCAAGGAACGCCGGTAGATCGCTCGCGCTGTCGGGGTGGAAAGTCAGGGACGGCTGTTCGGGGTGGGAGAGCGTGACACATCGTTCGGCTTCGTTCAGTTGCGCGTCGATGGCCATCAGGCCCGGTGCCTTTGAACCGCGTGAAAAGTTCACGCAGGGTGCCCATTGACTGCCGTCTGCCCTGGCGGCCTCGTGAAGCACAGCCCAGTGCCTGTCCCAAGGCAGCATCCCGCCCGCAGTCACGTCAATGGCCGCGAGTGTCTCGCGGCCATGTGACTTGATCGGGTGCCTTTCGATCCGGGTAAGCGTGCCGGTCATTTTTTCGACTTCGACTTGGGCTTGTCGTCTTTGTTCGCCGCCGCGGGCTGTGCCTTGTTCGCTCCGCGAATGTTACCCCAGATGTCCGGGTGATAGCCGTGGCTTCGCATGATCGTGTACTGCTGAACGAAAGTGATCGTGTTGTTCGCGATCCAGTAGATCACGAGACCGCTGGCGAAACCGCCCAGCATGAACATGAAGACCCAGGGCATCCAGGCGAAGATCATCGCCTGAGTCGGGTCGGTCGGTGCCGGGTTCAGTTTCTGCTGAAGCCACATCGAGATGCCCAGCAGGATGGGCAGAATACCAATGAAGATCAGTGCCAGCAGGCTGGTCGGTTCCGGGGCGTCGAACGGCAGCAGCCCAAACAGGTTCATGATCGATGTCGGGTCGGGTGCGCTGAGGTCCTGGAACGGTCCGAAGAACGGTGCGTGGCGCAATTCGATCGTGACGAAGATAACCTTGTAGAGGCTGAAGAAGATCGGGATCTGGAGAAGGATCGGCAAACATCCGGAGGCCGGGTTCACCTTTTCCTTCTTGTAGAGATTCATCATCTCGACCTGCAGTTTCTGCCGGTCGTCGCCTGCGCGCTCCTTGATCTTCTCCATCTCGGGCTGCAGTTCCTTCATCTTCGCCATCGAGATGTAGGACTTCCGGGCCAGTGGGAAGAGCAGCGCCTTGATCAGCAGCGTCAGGGCGATGATCGCTATGCCCATGTTGCCGATCAGCGCGTTCAGTTCGTGGAGGGCGAAGAAGATCGGTTTTGTCAGGAAATAGAACCATCCCCAATCGATCGCGTCGATAAAGCCGTCGATCACCGGAGCGCCGGCAAAACCGAAGAAATAGCTTACGGACGGCCCGAACCCCTCGATATCGCGGCCAGCTTCGTAGTTGCGGATGGTTTCCCATTCCTTCGCGCCGGTGAAGACCTTGGTCGTGGAGGACGCGGTTTGTCCGGGAGCGACGTCGATCGCAGGCATCCGGGCGGTGGTGCGATAGACATCCGCACCAGGGACGTACTGGACAACGGAGGTGAAGGCGCTGCCTTGTTCAGGCACGAGGATCGTCATCCAGTAGTGATCGGTGAATCCGATCCAGCCATTCTCGGATGCTTCCTTCACGTCTGCCGACGCACCCCAGACAGCGTCATCGCGAAGGTCCGGGATATCGGCGTAATCGATCTCTTCAAGTTCGCCGTCGGTACGACGGATCGCGCCTTCGTGGATGATGAAGAAACCAGCCAGATTCTGAGGTTCGCCGTGCCGCGCCACTAGTCCATAGGGTGCCAGGCGCACGGGTTCCGACGTCGCGTTCTCGACGCTTTGCGTCACGGTGAACATGAACTTGTCGTCCACTTCGATCGTGCGCCGGAAGACCAGTCCCGAAGGGCTGTCCCAACGGATGACAACCGGGGTGTCGGGGCCAAGGGTCTCGCCGCTTTCCACGCTCCAGACGGTGTCGGGCGAAGGCACGTCACTGACGTCGAGCGTGCCACCCGGCGCCCAGCCAAAGACGGAGTAATAGGGCTGCGCAGAGCCGATCGGTGCAAGAACCTCGACTTCGTCAGCCCCTCTTTGCTGAGTAGTGCGATAGTTCTTGAGCGAGATCGTATCGATCCGGCCACCAGCCAGAGAGAGGGAACCCAGAAGGCTGGGGGTGTCGATTTCGACGCGTGCCACGTTTTCAGCCGCGGCTGGCTGGGTCGTGGGTGCGGTGGCGGTGGTGACGTCGGCATCTGCGGCGGGTACGGCCGTGGCCGGATCCACACCGCTTGCGACGGTCGACGAACCCTCGACGGCGGCGGGTTCCTCAGGCGGCGGGAACAGCACGAACCAGATGATGAGCACCAGAGAGCTCAGCACCATTGCCAGCAAAAGGTTCTTGTTCTGGTCGTCCATTGGTTTTCACCACCCATCGCGCTCGGATTGCCGAGGTTCAATCGTCCATGGGCCAAAAGGTCAAGGTGTTTTCCCAGGCGAATGGTCACGTTTCGGGGCTTCCCGGCGGAACAGAGAGCCAAGTCGCCGGAAATTTCGGTGCATGGGTAATTCCCGCTCCACACTCCGAGGCCTTCTCGTCATTGGTCTTGGGCTTTTAGGATCGGCCAGTCAGCGGTTCACGAAGGACTTCAGGCTGATTCTGCGGTTCCGGTCGAGGAGCCCAGATGTCCCGAGTTTTCGCGCTCTTCCAGCCAAAGCAGAGTTTCGCCCAATGGCATGGGCCTGGCCACGACATATCCTTGTATGTGAGGGCAGCCGAGTTTCCGGAGCACGTCTCTTTCGCGGTCCGTTTCGACACCTTCCGCAAGGGCTTCGATCCCAAGCTTGTTGCTGAAGGAGAGGAGAGCGGAAACCATGCGTTTCTGTTCGATATCCTTGTCCAGCTTCGAGACAAGGCATCGGTCGATCTTGATGCGCGAGACGTTGAAACGCCGGATATTGATAATGCTGGTGAAGCCGGTTCCGAAATCATCCAGGTCAATTCGGCAGCCGGCTTTTGACAATGTCTTCAGTGTTCGCGTGATCGAGTCCTCGTGTTTCTCGGCAATCACGCTTTCAAGGACTTCGACGACCAGCCGATCCGGCTCCAGGTTGTATCGGTCGAGTTCCCACATCACGTAATCCGCCAGACGCGGGTTGCGCAGGTCTTCGCCGGAGAAATTCACGGATACGCTTGGCACCTTGAAGCCGGCCGCATCCCACGCGTTCAGGGCTGTCAATGCCTGTTTCAGCACGACTTCGGCTAGGCGCTGCGACAAGCCGGCCTTGTGGATGTCCGGAAGAAAGGCGCCCGGCTGGACAAGGCCGTGTTCGGGACGATCCCAACGCGCCAGGGCTTCGAAACCGATGACGTGCCGCCGGTCGGAGGACATCTGCGGCTGAAACCAGGCGAAGATTTCACCGGTCTCCAAGGCGTTTGAAAGCTCCCGAGCACGCCGCCGCTCGTCATCCTTTTCGCTCACCAGACCTTCTGTGAAGATCCGGACAGACCCGGCCCCCGAAGTCGTTGCGAACTCGCCTGCACGCTCGGCGGCCAATACAAGCGTTTCGGCGGTCGGGCTGGTTACATGCAGTTCCGCGGCTATGCCGATCGACATGGTGCAATAAATCCGAGCGGTATTTTCACTGAATGGCTCATCGCAGATGCCCTGAAGGCGCCGGGCCAACCGAAGCAGGTTCTCGGTCTCTGGCGCGCGGACGTTTCGCAATCCAAAGGCAATGATGCTTTCGTCCAGCGTTGCGACTGCATCTTCTTGGCGCAGAACATCCTGAAGACGCCGGACGATTTCCCGTTCGATTGCCTTGCGTGATTCCCGTCCGAAGCGGGTTTCCAAATCGCGGATATCGTCGATCAGCAGAACCAGTACCGCGAATTGACCAGCGTGCGTTCCACGGGCCAGCATCGCCTTGTTCAGCCAGGATATCAGCTCGCTCCGAGACAAGAGGCGCGATGTATCACCGGTTTTCGGGTCGGCTTCGACATCGAGGGATGACCTTCCCAGCCATGTCGCGGCAATGGGGGTCGCAAGAGCCGCCACGACGAGGCTGCTCTCGCCAAAGAACCAGAAACCGCACAGAAGGCCCATCGGAAGAATAGCGACAAGACGGCGCGCGGTGAGTCCGGCGACGACCCCGCTCGCCGATCCACCTATCCTGATCTTGAATGCCGTCAGCATGCCGCACCGCCTTGCCTCGCGTTGGACAGTTTCTGGCAGCTACCGGCTTATTTTGCGTTAATGGCCGCTCAGTCGTCGCATTTCGTGCGGGCCAGCCCCAAGAAGTCGAACAATTTGGGGTCAAGCAAATGGGAAGGCCTCGCGTTCATCAGCGCCCGGAACATCACCTGTCGGCGTCCGGGGCTGTTCTTTTCCCAGCCGTCCAGGATCTGCTTTACTTGCTGGCGCTGAAGCCCGTCCTGCGAACCGCAGAGATCGCACGGAATGATAGGATAATTCATGGCCCGCGCAAATCGCTCGCAATCGTCTTCCGCCACATGGGCAAGCGGGCGGTAGACGAAGAGGTCGCCTTCTTCGTTCAGGAGCTTTGGCGGCATTGTGGCCAGCCGTCCGCCGTGGAAGAGGTTCATGAAGAACGTTTCGAGGATGTCGTCCCGGTGGTGCCCCAGCACGACTGCGGAACATCCTTCCTCGCGGGCGATGCGATAGAGGTTTCCCCTCCGCAGCCGCGAACACAAGGCGCAGTAGGTCCGGCCCTGGGGGACTTTGTCCACGACGATCGAATAGGTGTCCTGGTACTCGATCCGGTGCGGCACACCCATCTTCTGCAGAAACTCCGGCAGAACGGTTGCAGGGAAACCCGGCTGGCCCTGATCGAGATTGCACGCAAGGATTTCGACGGGCAGCAGTCCGCG
The DNA here is from genome assembly GCF_047314965.1 of Silicimonas lutimaris. Classification (NCBI taxonomy): domain Bacteria; kingdom Pseudomonadati; phylum Pseudomonadota; class Alphaproteobacteria; order Rhodobacterales; family Paracoccaceae; genus Silicimonas; species Silicimonas lutimaris. Next base: position 37,969 of record NZ_JBLBVK010000057.1, read on the forward strand.
CCACTTGAGTTCGTAGAGCGCCGCCAGCAATGTGTAGCTGTCCTTGCCGCCGGAAAGGCACACCAGCCATTTTGCATTCCGCTCGACCATGCCGTATTGTTCGATGGCTTCACGCACATTGCGGATGATCCGCTTGCGCAGCTTCCGGAACTCCGTGGTTTGCGGAGCGCCTTGGAAAAGGGGGTGGATCTCGTCGGTCTCGTCAAGCATGGCCGCGCATATGCCAGATCCCCGAACGCGAGGGAAGCGCATGCGTGCCATCCGTCCCGCGCTTTCGCACGTATCTGTTAAAAAGGAGATATCATGCGACGCCTCGCCCTTGTCACGTTCTTCGCTCTTGCCGCCTGCACCGGCAAACCGTCTCTGGATGACCCGGCGCTGAGCGACCGCGAACTGAACCTCGAAGAGTTCTTTCTGGGCGAAACAGTCGCCAAGGGACAGTTCCAGGACATCTTCGGCACGGTGCGCCGGAGGTTCGACGTTACCATCGACGGGGATTGGGACGGCAGCACGCTGACCCTGACCGAGGATTTCGTCTACGAGGACGGATCGACCGAGCAGCGGGTCTGGTCCCTGGTAAAGACGGGCCCCGATACTTGGCGGGGCAGCGCACCCGGCGTGATCGGCACTGCTTCTGGCACGGAAAAAGGCGACAGTTTCAACTGGGCGTACACCATAGACCTGCCGATCCCTTCGGCTGAGGGCGCAACCGAAACGATGCGCGTCACTTTCGACGACTGGATGTGGCTGATGTCGGACGAGAGGCTGCTGAACAGGGCCTATGTGAAACGCTTCGGCGTCGACATCGGCGAAGTGATCATCTGGTTCGAAAAGCCCTAGTCCGGCACGTTGTCGACGCCCGAACCACCCCACGGATGGCATCGTGCTATGCGCCGCGCCGCAAGCCAGCTGCCCTTTATGGCGCCATGTTTTTCCAGCGCTTCCAGCGCGTAGGCCGAGCAGGTCGGATGATACCGGCAGCTGTGCCCGACCCAGGGCGAAAGAAGAAGCCGATAGGCCCGAACGGGCAGGGCGACGATATGGGCAAGCGGACTCATGCGTGCGCCTTCTGGAGTGCGCGTTCAAGATCGGCACGCATCTCGGCGAAATCGCGGGAGGCCGTTACCTCCCGGCGACCGATGAGAACATAGTCGAAGCCATCGCGCCCATGCTCGGGCAGGACGAGGCGCGCAATCTCCCGCAGGCGTCTCTTGGCCCGGTTCCGTGCCACGGCATTTCCGACCTTCTTCGAGCAGGTGAAGCCTATGCGCTTGCCCTCGGCCTCACCTTCCCGGCGCTGACGGTACTGCAACGTGAAACCGGGGGTCGAAACCCGCCTTGCCGAGGCCGCGCGAAGGAAATCCGCGCGCTTTGAAAGTATCGTCAGCCCGTCTATGCGCATGGTCCCGACACTTAGGTTCACATTGCCCTTCGTTTCTCGATGTAGTCCGAGGGAGTCGAGTACTGCGCGACGGGGCAGCGCCCGCGGTCCACTTTAAACGACAAAACCGCCGTCGGTCACCCGCGGCGGTTTATCGCTGGGAATCGGCCGGGCGTCAGGCGCTCAGCTTCTTCCGGCCCTGTGCGCGGCGCGCGTTCAGGACCTTGCGGCCGGCTTTGGTCGCCATGCGCGCGCGGAACCCATGGCGCCGCTTGCGGACCAGGTTCGAGGGTTGATATGTGCGCTTCGACATTGCCTGTCTCCGATCTCTGGCCCGATTTTCCGGTCGGATTCGGGCCCAATTCATTCCGAAGCCCGGTCTCTAAGGGGATCGTCCCCCCAAGTCAACGCCCCTTGCCAGCGGTTTTTGCAACATTTTCGCGGCCGCGACCCCGCCAAATGTTACATCGGGCGGCGTGCGGCGTGCAAAAAGACCTCAAATCCTTCACCCGTTATCAACCGGGCGTGATCGGTCTGACAATTGCCGGCATTGCGTCTCATCTTCTGACACAACAGAAACGACTTGCGCGGGATGAACCGGAATGGCGGAAATGACAGAAGCACCGAAGGTGTCGGCAGGATTTGCGAAGCGGGTGCCATTGATGGTGATTCTCGCCGTTGCGATCGTCGGGGCCATCACTCTGCGCGATTACCTCAGCTTCCAGGCGTTGGCAGACAACCGCGATGCGCTGATCGCGTTTCGTGACGCGAACTATATGATGACGGTTCTGGCCTTCATCGCCGCATATGTCGTGATCGTCGGTTTTTCGTTGCCCGGCGCTACCGTGGCCACGCTGACGGGCGGCTTTCTGTTCGCGACATTTCCGGGCGCGCTCTTCAACATCATCGCCGCGACGATCGGAGCGACGATCATCTTCCTGGCCGCGCGTTGGGGCTTCGGAGAGACGCTGGGACGGAAGCTCGAAAACTCGGATGGCGCGGTCAAGAAGATCAAGGATGGGATCGACGAGAACCAGTGGTCGATGCTGTTTCTGATCCGTCTTGTTCCGGCGGTGCCGTTCTTTGTCGCGAACCTCGTGCCATCATTTCTGGAAGTACCTTTGCACCGCTTCGTGATCTCGACGTTCCTCGGCATCATTCCGGGCGCCGTGGTCTATACCTCGGTGGGCGCGGGGCTTGGAGAGGTTTTCGCGAGGGGCGAGACTCCGAACCTGGGCATCATCTTCGAGCCGCATATTCTCTTGCCCGTGATCGGGCTTTGCCTGCTCGCCGCGCTTCCGATCTTGATCAAGGCCGTGCGCGGAAAGGATGTCTGAGATGAACCGGATCAAGACGGATATCCTTGTCATTGGCGCCGGATCCGGGGGGCTCTCGGTGGCCGCCGGTGCAGTGCAGATGGGGGCCAGGGTCGTCCTGCTGGAAGGTCACAAGATGGGAGGCGATTGTCTCAACTTCGGTTGCGTGCCATCCAAGGCACTGCTCTCCGAGGCGAAACGTGCCCATGCCATGGGTGGCGGTGTCGATTACTCCGCGGCCAAGGATCACGTCCACAAGGTGATCGAGACGATCGCGCCCGTCGACAGCCAGGAACGGTTCGAGGGTCTTGGCGTCCATGTCATCCGCGAATACGGCCGGTTCATCTCGCCCACCGAGGTGCAGGCGGGCGATACGGTGATCACCGCGCGGCGCATCGTCATCGCCACGGGTTCGGGACCCTTCGTGCCGCCGATCCCTGGTATCGAGACCGTCAGGTATTTCACGAACGAAAACATCTTCGATCTGCGCGAGCGTCCGGATCATCTGTTGATCATCGGCGGCGGTCCGATCGGAATGGAGATGGCGCAGGCCCATATCAGGCTGGGCAGCAAGGTCACCGTGATCGAAGGCATGAAGGCGCTGGGCAAGGATGATCCCGAGGCGGCGGGGATCGTGCTGGAACAGATGCGCGCCGAGGGTATCGAGATCGTCGAGGATGTGGTGGCCCAGGAGATCGCCGAAAGCGGCGGGCAAATCACCGTGAAGACCAGCAATGGCAACTTCACCGGATCGCATCTGCTGATGGCAGTCGGACGCAAGGTGAACATCGACAAACTGGACCTCGACAAAGGCAACGTCTCCTATGATCGAGCAGTGAAAGTCGGTGCCGACTTGCGCTCGGTCACGAACAAGCGCGTCTACGCGATCGGAGACGCGGCAGGTGGGCTGCAGTTCACGCATGTTGCCGGCTATCATGCGGGTGTCATCATCCGATCCATGCTCTTCGGGTTGCCGTCAAAGGCGAAAACCGACCACATCCCGTGGGTGACCTACACCGATCCGGAACTCGCACAGGTGGGGGCGACGGAGGCGGAGGCGCGGAAACAGTACGGAAACCATGCGATCACGGTCACGCGTTTCGACTACCATGAGAACGACCGTGCCATTGCCACTGGTCAAACGACCGGTTTCATCAAGGTGATGGTGGTCAAGGGCAAGCCGGTGGGCGCCACCATTGTCGGGGCACACGCCGGAGAGATGATCGGAATGTGGGCGATGGCGATCGCCAACGGGCTGAAGATGTCGGCAATAGCGAATACCGTGCTTCCCTATCCAACGCTGTCGGAGATCAACAAGCGGGCAGCGGGGGCCTATTTCTCACCCAAGCTTTTTGATAATCCTACGGTAAAGAAGGTGGTCGGCTTCGTGCAGAATTACCTGCCGTAGGTTCCGCCAGTCAGAGGCAGTATGTTTCCAAACTCGCTTTCCGGACGGTTCCTGGCACTCACGATTATTTTCGTGATGCTGGCGGAGGTTTTCATCTTCGTTCCGTCCATCGCGCGGTTTCGGCAGGACTACATGGTCAACCGGCTGGAGCGGGCACAGATCGCCTCGCTGGCGCTGCTGGCCAACGACATGATCGACCCCGAACTCGAATACGAGCTTCTGAAGAATGCGGGAGTATTCAACGTCGTACTTCGCCGCGACGAGGTGAGGCAACTGATGCTGTCGTCAGACATGCCTTCTCCGGTGGCGGCAACCTATGATCTGCGCGATCCATCGGCAGGCGCACTCATCATGGATGCGATGGCACGGCTTTTGAACCCGGAGCCGGAGGTGGTGAGGGTGATTGGAAATCCCGTTCAGGATGCGGGTCTTCTGATCGAAGTCACCATGCCGACGGCGCCCTTGCGGGAAGCGATGATCGATTACGGACTTCGCATCCTTCTGCTTTCGGCGGTGATTTCCGTATTCACCGCGACGCTCTTGTTCTTCGCGGTGCGGCGGTTGCTTGTGACCCCGATCAAGGGGGTTGTCGCGGCCATGAAGTCCTATGCCGCGGCCCCCGAAGATGCGCGCCGGATCATCACGCCGTCGGCGGGCGTGCGCGAACTGAACGAGGCTGAGCATGCTCTGCGGTCCATGCAGTCGGACCTGACGTCGATGCTGCGCCAACGCGAGCGTCTTGCAGCGCTGGGCAGCGCAGTCGCGAAAATCTCTCACGATCTTCGCAATATCCTGACGTCGGCCCAGCTTTTCGCCGACCGTATCGAGGACTCTGAGGATCCGGTGGTGGCTCGAATGGCGCCGAAGCTGATGAATTCCATCACCCGCGCCGTCCATCTGTGCGAGTCGACGCTGGCGTTCGGCAAAGCGGAGGAGCCATCACCGACGCTGAGCATCGTGAACCTCGCGGATATCGTGCAGGATGTGATCGAGGCGGAACGCCTGGCGACGACCGACGATCTGGTCGCTTTCGAAAACGAAGTCCCGCGGGCCCTCATGGTACGCGCCGATTCCGAACAGCTTTATCGCATCACGTCCAACCTGATCCGCAATGCGCGTCAGGCGATCGAGGCGTCGAAGAAACCCGGCAAGATCCAGGCGGCGGCCGGCGAAGATGACAATAGCTGGTGGATACGCGTCTCCGATAGCGGTCCGGGGCTGCCGCAAAAGGCGCAGGAACATCTCTTCACGCCCTTTCAGGGGGGCGCGCGCAAAGGTGGTTCAGGTCTTGGTCTCGCGATTGCCGCAGAACTTGTTCGCGGTCACGGAGGGACTCTTTCGCTTACGAAGACGGGGCCCGAAGGCACCGTCTTCACTGTAACTCTTCCAAAGACTGTTTTCGGCTCTCATCGAGCGGCGCAGTAGCCAGCCGCCGATGGCTTCGACTCTTTCAGAGCAGGCTGGCGTTTCATCATAGCGTTCTTGGGGTTTTTCAGGGTCGCACGATAGGGAGGTCCCTGCCTGGGAAATCAGGGGTTGAAGTTACTCCAGTCGCCTCCGCCACCATTGTTCTTCGTGTAATCGCGGACTGCTTCGCGGAACTCTTCGCTCTGTTGGCCGAGGTTTTCGGGGGTAACGCCAAGCTCGCCAAGCCGGTCCCATTTTGCGGTAGGTGCGCCAGAATTGTTGCCGTTATTGGGATCTTTCGGATTTTCAGGATCGTCGGTGTTGTCGTCGGGAGCTGAAACCAGCCGGTTCGGCCGAGAACCTCCATCTACCAGGGCAGAATTCCCGCCTATCGGTTGGTGAGGCGGCAGGCCGAACAGACCGCCGCCAAAACGCGCCGGAGCAACGGCGGGTCGAGCGGTGCCAATTGGAACGCCATCCTCGCAGTCCAATTGCCTTTGCAACTCGATCGGGACTTCAGTGCGCAATTTCGGACACCAGATTGCGGCTGTTTCCGCTGGCAATTGTCCGACGGTCGCATCTTTGACTCCGGCCTCTCCATATCCGCCCGCGAAGCTGGGCAATGGGGCGGCGAAGACGGCTAGGAATGCGTATTTTCCAAGAGTGGTCATCAATTTTCTTTCTTGCTGGCAGGGTCGGTCCCGAAGCAGGCTTTGCCTGGCAATTCAAAGTCGGGTGAATTGTGGTGGCAGAGCAGTCTGGTCCATTCTTCCCATATCTTGCGTTAATTCACTAACGAAAGACGATATCACGTAGTCCTAAAGTACATCCTAAGCCTGCACATTGTCGAGATCCAAGCTGCCTGCCGTGGACTGGTCGGTGGTTTTTTGCTTGAGTACGAACAGGCTGTTCTCACCGGATGTCCCGGCCGGCAGAAGACGGGGTTGCGTCTTGCTGGCAGCTGTGTGAACCGTGCCCAAACCGACTGGGGACGACCGTTCATGTCAATTATCCCAAATGACGCCGACCTGATACGGATCATCGACGAGGCCAAGACGATCGCGATCGTCGGGGCTTCGAACAACCCGGTGAAACCTTCGCTTTTCGTGGCGACGTATTTCACCAGCCGCGGCAAGCGCATCATTCCGATCAATCCGAGCAAGGCCGGCGAAAGCCTGAACGGCGAAACCATTCTGGCCGATCTCTCGGATATACCGTCCGACACCGTGGTGGATATGATCGACATCTTTCGACGGCCGGAGTTCGTGCCCGCGATCGTCGACCAGGCGCTCGACCTGTTCCTGCCTGGTCTCAAGACCATCTGGATGCAATACGGGGTGCGGCACGAGGAGGCAGCGGCAAAAGCCCGGTCTGCCGGCCTCAACGTCGTTCAGGACAAATGCCCCAAAGTCGAACATATGCGCCTTTGCGGCGCGCCCAATCCATTCGGTCTCCGGGGCGGCGTCAGTTCGAAGCTCCGATAGACTTCGCACGTTGCAGCTGAAACGCCGGGAATTCGGTCTTGCAAACCATCGCGGCTATGGCTACATCCGCCACACCCCGCGCGCTGGTAGCTCAGTTGGATAGAGTACTTGACTACGAATCAAGGGGTCGGGGGTTCGAATCCTCCCCAGCGCGCCACCTTCCTTCAGCCTTTGAATTTCCCGAAGCCTAAATCAGGTCGCGCCCGGCGAGGTTTCGCATCAGCGCGGCGGTGCCGAATGTCCATTCGGGACACTGGGTAGAAAGCTGCACGGTATTTTCGAGAATTCCGAGCCCGTCGGAGGAAATCCGTACCCTGTCGCCGAGGTGGTGCGTGAAACCCTGGCCCGGCGCATCCCGGTCCTTGGTCGGTGCGAACAGTGTGCCGAGGAACAGCATGAACCCGTCGGGGTACTGGTGGTGCCGTCCTATCGTCTGCGAGACGAGGTCTTCGGGATTGCGGCTGATCTTCTCCATCAGCGAATGGCCTTCCAGAATGAAGCCGTCCTCGCCCTCCACCTTCAGGTCCAGCTCGGCGCGCCGGACATCGTCCAGCGTCCACGTTTCATCGAACAGCCGGATCATCGGACCGATCGCGCAGCTGGCGTTGTTGTCCTTGGCCTTGGACAGCAGCAGTGCAGAACGGCCTTCGACGTCGCGCAGGTTCACGTCATTGCCCAGCGAGACGCCGTGGATTTGGCCGCGCGAATTGACGGCCAAAACGACCTCCGGTTCGGGATTGTTCCATTTCGACATCGGATGCAGGCCGACCTCGGCGCCGGTTCCTACCGCAGACAAGGGCTGCGCCTTGGAGAAAACCTCGGCGTCCGGCCCGATCCCGACTTCAAGGTATTGCGACCAAAGGCCAAGGCCAATCAGTTCCTGTTTGACCTTCGCGGCCTTCGCGGATCCCGCTTCGATCTGATCGAGGCTGTCCCCGATGATTTCGCTGACGCGCGTTCGGATGCTTTCGGCTTTTTGAGGATCGCCGGCCGCCTGCTCCTCGATCACGCGCTCGACCATGGATTGCGCGAAGGTGACGCCGCAAGCCTTCACGGCCTGAAGATCGCACGGCGCCAGCCAGTAGGGGCCATCGCCTGCGGCCATGCGGCCCGGGATGTCGGACAGAGAACCGATGGGCTTGCCTTTCGCTGAACGGACATATCCGGCCGGATCGTCCAGTTCCAGAATGTCCCGGGTGGTGGGTGCGGCCCTCGCCGTGATGTCATGCAGGATTCCGTCGCGGACCGTGACGATCACGGGTCCGAGATCAGGCTGCCAAACCCGGCCAAGCCAAAGTCCTTTGCCTTCGCTCTCACTCAGTTGCATGTGACACGCCCTCCCTTTGGTCCGGACTTTGTCCGACATGACGAGAGACCTCAAGCCTTCCCCATGAACGGCCAGAACACTGTTGGCCTGCTCTTGATGCGCATCAACGAAAGCCCATCGAATTAGGGACTAGCATCGATCAGCCTTCATGACCCGGCACTTCCGAGAGCGCAGCATGCTTCACGACTTTGAGCCCGAGATACTGACCACAGGGTTCGGATCCATATACTGGTACGGCTCCGTCTATTCCTTCGGATTTATGGGTGTGTTCCTGTGGTTCTGGTTCCGGCGCGCGATAATCGGCCTGTCGGACCGCGATGTCGTTACCTTCTGCATCATGTTCGCCGCGGGCATTCTGATCGGCGGCAGGGCTTTCGACATCGTCGTGTACGAACAGGGCTATTACCGCGAACATCCTCTGGCCGCCCTGAACTGGTGGAACGGCGGCATGGCCTCGCATGGGGTGCTGCTGGGCGGTTTGATCGCGGCATGGCTGTTTTCCCGGCAAAGGCGCCTCCCGCTTCTCCGGCTGCTGGACGAGATCGTCGTCCCGGGCGCGTTCCTGTTGGCAGTCGGCCGCCTTGGAAACTTCATCGAGGGTGGTGTCATCGGTTCGGTGACGTCGATGCCTTGGGGTTTCATTTACGAAAATGTCTCCGGCCCCCGGCATCCCGTGGCGTTGTACGAAAGCACGAAGAATTTCGCACTGATCCCGGTGTTGGCGTGGGCCATGCGTCTCTGGCCTCCTGGCCGGGGAGTCACCATGGGGCTTTTCGTATTCCTTTACGCGGCTCTTCGTTTCGCCGTTGACCTTTTCCGTGACTACGAATCCGCATGGCTTGGAATTGGTACCGGTCAGATTTTCAATCTGGCGATGGCGGCTATTGGTTTTCTGCTGCTGGTTTTCTTTCTGCTCAGGCCAATAGCCGTCAGTTCAACTCGCAGCGCTCCGAAGCAGGGAGCAGGTTTGACACGGATCGTGATTCTGGTGGGTTTGATCCTATATCCTCTAGGAATTCCAACGAGTTGGACCAAGTCGAACATTGAGGAAAAACGGGCCGAGCAAGTCGCGCAATAGATTGACAAGGATCAAGGCTGTAACATTCCGATAGTGGGATGTTTGTCGATAATCCGGTCTCAACTGGCGGAAAAATCGCCAACCGGGGAAGGGAGGAGCGCCGCGTCATGAGCAAGATTTCCCAGAAGGACTATCGCGCCTACGCACCCAGACCCTTTACTCGGGAGGAGCGAGACAGCACGACTTTGCTGTTTGGCGGGCTGACCTGGCGGGCCGAGCGTGCCTTGGAGGGTGTTTTCAACGGATCGGGCTATCACGCCCGGGCGCTTCCGAACGCGACGCGGGCTGACCTGCTGCGAGGACGGGAACTGGCAGACGTCGGTCAGTGCTGCCCGACGGCGTTTACCGCGGGAAACCTGGCGAATTTTCTCCTCGAGGAATCGAAGCGCGATGGCGCGGAAAAAGTCATGGACGACTACGCCTATTTTTCTGCGGGTTCCTGCGGAAGCTGTCGGTTCGGTCAATATCACCAGTCCTACGAACTGGCGTTGAACAATCTTGGCATGGACGCGTTTCGCCTTTTCTTCGTCGCGCAGCAGGACCCTTCGGCGTCGCATGGGGAAGGCGGGCTGGATATCTCGCCGCAGATCATCGCCAAGGCGGTTTTGGGCGTTCTTGCTGCTGATGTGATCCAGGACGTCGAGTACCAGTTGCGCCCCTACGAACTTGAACCTGGTGCCACGGATCGCGCCGCGCGTGCGTCCGTTGAGGACCTGTACGAGGTTTGCAAAGGCTTTCGCCCGCCTTCTGGGACGTTCGGTCTTGCTGCATGGGCGCTCTTGTCGCGGGAGATCATCAGGTCAATGCGCCGGGCGGGGACCCGTTTCGCGGAAGTGAAGGTGGATCGGTTGCGTGTGAAGCCCAAGGTCAAGATTACCGGCGAGTTCTATCTTCAGACCGTCGAGGGCGACCCGAACTACAACATCCACTCCTGGCTCGAAGGTGAGGGCGCAGAGGTCTATCCGGCTCCGATCGTCATCTGGCTCGATTATCTGCTGCGATTCCAGGCTCAGTACAGCGAAGAGCGCCACTATGAGAAGGGAGCCCGCGCGCGACTGAATTGGTTAAGGCTGGCGTCGAAGGCAATGCTGTGGCGCCACGACCAGATGCGGCGGGCCATCGGAGGATTGCCGCATCGCGTGCCGCGACAGGACGAGTTGAAGGCCCTTGCGGCGCCCTACTACGACGGCAGGCTTTCGGGTGGTGAGGGCGATATGCTGATCGGCAAGGCGATCTGGGCGCACACCAAGCGCAAGGCCCACATGATCGCCGAGTTGTCGCCTTATGGCTGTATGCCGAACACCATGAGCCTTGGGGCCATGGCGGCGGTTCAGGGCAAGTATCCCGACATGCTTTTCGCCGCGCTCGAGGTGAAGGGCGACAGCGAGGTGCATGCGCTGTCCCGGTGTCAGATGATCCTGACCGAGGCAAAGGTGCAGGCCGCCGAGGAGTTGGACCGGGCCCTGCACGCCAGCGGCCTCACTCTGGAGCAGGCCCGGGACAAGCTGGCCCGATCGCAAGATTCAGTCATGCAGGCCCTGCCAGAGCGTGGTGCGGCGGGAACTGCGGCCAACATCGTTCTTCAGCTTGGAGGAGCGCGGCTATGAAGATCGCAGGTCTGGATATCGGCTCGACCACGGTCAAGGCGGTGGTGGTCGAAGACGGCGAAGTTATCTGGAAAAGATACGAGCGCCACAATACCCGGCAGGCCGAAACAGCGCGCGACCTCCTTGCGGCCATGGAGGACGCGGCGGGGCTGACACCGGGTAAAGACTACATTGCGTTGACAGGTTCCGGCTCCGGCACGATTGCGCCATTCATCGGCGGTGCGCATGTTCAGGAGGTCGTCGCCGTTTCGGCTGCGGTCGAGAAACTGCACCCCGACGTCCGTTTCGTCTCCGAAATCGGGGGCGAGGACATGAAGACCATCTTCTTCACGCCAACGCATGCGGGAACGGCCAAGCAGGTCTACATGCAGTCCGCCTGCAGCGGGGGCACCGGTACCTTCATCGAAAAGTCCGCGCGAAAGCTGGGCATCACGGGCGAAGAACTGAACGGGATGGGACACGCGGGGATCAGCCTTCACAAGATCAGCGCCAAATGCGGAATCTTCGCGGAGGCCGATGCGAACAGCCTGCTGAAAGCGGGCGTCCCGAAGGCCGAAATCATCGCGAGCCTGTTCGAAGCCGTCGTTCGTCAGAACCTCGCGACCCTGACCAAGGGCAACACACCTCTGCCGAACGTGCTTCTTCTGGGCGGGCCCAACATGTTCTTCCGTGGTCTGCGCGAAGCGTGGGCGCACCATCTGACCGAGCTCTGGAAAAGCCGGGGGACCGTTCTGCCGGAAGGGTTCGACGCGGCAGAATGCATCCAGACACCCGAAGACGCCTTGTACTATGCCTGCCTCGGATGCGCCGAGATCGCGGGCCGCGATCTCAGAGAGAACAGCCGCTACGCCGGTTTGGAGAAACTCGATTGGTGGATCGCGGAGGGGCAGAACGAAAGCAAGGCCCGCGAAGGGCGCGGATCGCTTAGCGCCTCGGAAGATGCGCTTGCCGCGTTTCGCCAGGAATACGCACCCGGCGGGAAGGAGTCGCCCCGGGTGATCGAAGGCCCTGTTTTCGTCGGCTGCGATTTCGGCAGCACCACGGTCAAGGCGGTTGTTCTTTCCGAGGAACTCGAGGTTCTGGCGTCGGTCTACCGGCAGTCCGTCGGCAATCCGATCGAGGATGCCAAGGCCCTTTTCGCAGGACTGAGCGACCAAGGGGTTCGGACCGTCGCGGGGCTGGGTATCACCGGTTACGGGAAGGATCTCCTGAAGGACATTCTTGGTGCGGACGAACCCGTGGTCGAGACGGTCGCGCACGCCGCCAGTGCCTTGCATTTCTTCCCCGATGCGGACGCGATCTGCGACGTGGGCGGAGCGGATGTGAAGATCATGCTGCTGCGACAGGGTACGGTCGCGGATTTCCGGCTGAACTCGCAATGCTCCTCGGGCAACGGAGCCTTTCTCCAGGGGGTCGCCGAACGCTATGGTGTCGATCTCAACGACTATGCCGACAAAGCGTTCGCCGCCAAATCCATGCCCGATCTGATGATGGGTTGCGGTGTGTTCCTGCAGTCGGACATCGTCAACCAGCAACGCAAGGGCTGGAAGGCGGAAGAGATCATGGCCGCACTGGCCTCGGTCCTGCCGCTGAACGTCTGGATTTATGCAGGCCAGTTCCAGAACCTGCGCAGCGTCGGCCGCAAGTTCGTGCTTCAGGGGGGTACGCACAGGAACCTTGCCGTCGTAAAGGCCCAAGTGGATTTCATCCGCGACAAGGTGCCGGACGCGGATGTGCAGGTGCACCCGATGTCGGGCGAAGCCGGAGCCTTTGGCGCGGCCTTGCTGGCTGCACAGAACCGGCTTGGCACTCTGCCGTCCCGCTTCATCGGTTTCGACCGGGTGGCATCACTGGAGTACGAGACGACCACCAACGAGCAGACGACATGCCGGTGGTGCGCCGTGAACTGCAAGAGGGCTTTCATCGACGTGAAGGTTCCGGGTGGCAAGGGTCGTCCGAAAAGCAAGATCCCGGTCGGCGAGGGCTGGGAACGCGTTATCACCGGAAACTCCTGCACGCGCGGGCTGATCGAGGACGCGACCGAGTACCGCGAGCGTCTGGCAGACATAACGGAGGCAAAGAATGCGCATCCCAATACGGCTGAGCGTGTCCGCGAAGACGCGTTCCGGTAACAAGGCGGACCGCGATCCTGATCTCCGCATTGGAATTCCGCGGGTCCTGAACCAGTGGTCCACGCCGCGCTTCTGGACAGGGTTCTTCGAAGCGTTGGGCGTCAAACGCAGGAATGTCGTCTATTCCTCGGTCACTTCGGACGAGCAGCAAAAACTCTACTCGCAGGGCAGAGGTGCGGTCGACTGCTGCTATCCGGTGAAGTGCATGTCGGGTCACTACGGGGAACTGCTGACCGGGCTCAAGAAGCCTATCCAGGTGCTCTTTTCGCCCAAGGTCGTGAGCCTGCGCTCATTTCTCGGAACGAGTGTTTCGGATTGCCTTGGCTGTCCCCGTGTCATGGCGGGTCCCGAATCCGCCAAGGGCGGGTTCATGCGGGAAGCTGACGGGTTTGCCGAGGCGGGTGTCAGGTACGTCTCGCCTGTGGTCAACATGTCAGAACCGCAACTCATGGCGCGCCAATTGACCGCGGCTCTGGAACCGGTGTTCCCCGGTCTGACGCTTGCCGAAACCACAGAGGCGATCGACGCCGGCTGGAAAGCCCAGGACGACTTCGATGCAGAGACGCGCGAAGTGGCCCAGGAGGTACTCGAACGATGCGAGAGAGAAGGCCGCCCGGCAATCCTTGCGCTTGGCCGTCCCTACCACATTGACCCGGGTATCGGGCACGAGATCGAGAACGAGCTTCAGGCTTGTGGGTATCCCGTGATCTGGGGCCAGCACCTGCCGCACGATGCCGCCTTGCTGGACAGGTTATTCGGCGATGACGTGCGCGATGGACGCCTTACATCTGCGTTCGACATTTCGGACGTCTGGAAATCGTCCTATAGCGCGAACACGAACGAACTGCTTTGGGCTGCCCGGTTCGGTGCGCGTCACCCTGCGATCGCCGCTGCGATCCGGTTCTCCAGCTACGAATGCGGAATGGATCAGCCGACATACACGCCCGTCCAAAGGATTCTCGAAGCACGGGGGACCCTGTTCTTTTCCTTCCAGGACCTCGACCAGACGAAGCCCTCGGGGTCGGTTCGAATTCGGACCGAGACGATCTCCTATTATCTGGAACGCCGCGGTGCCGAGATCATGAAGAACAAGCAGCAGATGCTGGAGGAAGGAGAGGCCGAAATCGGTGTATCGCCCGTGGCTGGTGCGGTTCTGGGCGCATAGCGCGCACGTCTGAAGGGTCTCGCGTTGGTTCCGGAGTCCGGGCCGATGCAGTTGCGACGCTATCACGCCGACCTTAAAGGCCGTCGGGAAACTCCTTGAGTGAAACCCGTTCCCCACGCGCGCCGGACTTTTCGATGGCATCGATCAGCTGGTGAACGGCAAGAGCCGCCCGTCCTGGAGCCATTGGCGGCCGCCGCTGCGACAGGGCATCGGCGAAGTCCTCGATCACCGACTGATGCCAGTCGCTGGTAAAGGCCATCGGGTTGGCCCCGGCCCCGGAACCCGCAGCCTGACCAATGATTTCTGAGGTGCCGTCCTGTCTGGTGAGCGTCACAACGCCCGCCTCCAGGCGCGCCGACCCCTTGCGGAAGTGCAGGGTGATCGTTTCTCCCCTTCCGGGGAAACTTGCGGTCGTGGCAAAGATCTGGCCAACCGCTCCATTCTCGAAGGTCATTCCGGCCACGACGAAGTCCTCGGCTTCCATGTCGTGAAAGCCCGTTTTCGCGCACATGGCGGTGACCTCGGCGACCGGGCCGGTCAATGAAAGCATCAGGTCGATGGTGTGGATCGCTTGCGAGATCAGAACGCCCCCGCCGTCACGCTGATAGCTGCCGCGTCCCGGCTCGTCATAATAGGATTGCGGTCGCCACCAGGGGACATTCACTTCGACGGCGATGAGGCGGCCAAGTTCGGCAGCCTTCTCGCGAAGCGTGTGCACTGCGGGCCGGGCGCGGTGCTGAAGGACGATGCCAAGGGGTACTCCCTTTGTCTCGCAATACTCGACAACGACCGTCGCCGCCTTCAGCGTGCGCTCGATTGGCTTTTCCATGAGGACGGGCTTGCCCGCCTCGACGAGCGTGTGGATCGGGTCGATGCGCGCATTGGGCGGGGTTGTCAGGATCACGAAGTCAATCCCGGCGTCCGCGGCGATTTCTGCGACGCTCTCGGCCTCTGTCGCGCCAAGGTCTCCGAATTTTTGAAGAAATGCAGCCCTACCCTCGGGGCGGCGGGCAAACACCTTTGACAGCTTTACCTTTTCCGAGTTCCTGAATGCTTCGCCATAGACGGACGACACCATTCCGAGGCCGATCAACGCAGCGCGCATCAGGTTACCTTTTGCAGCACGTATTCGCTGTCTCCGCTCAAGGAATGCAAATCTCTTTCGGTCAAAACCATGCCTGTCATTTTGTTACGTGACAGAGGTATCCGCCGCGTGAGCCATACCGTCAAGCGCTCGGCGATCGGAAACCTTCCGTTTCTGGGTGCTGCGTTCGGAGGACTACAAACAGCTTGCGGTCCTGTTGCTTCGTCACCTCGGATGAAGGAGCGGACACCCGCCGGGCTTTCCCGGTTTGTCGCAACGTTGGTTTGGGGATTCGGTTTTGGCTTTCACGCAAGTGCTGCACTCTGACTCTGCGCGACTCGCAACAATCTAACCAGGAACGGGGTTGCTACGCATTATTCGGTGCCATCGGCGCAAAAATGTCTTGCGCTAACAGTGGAGCCGCGATTTACATCGTAGTCGCTGGAGCACGTTGACATGCGTGACTTGCAATAATAATTGCAGACATACGTGATCTGCAAGTTTTGTTCAAACGGGAGGAAACCAATGAACCGCCTAACAACCCTTTGCGCAGGGGCTCTCATGCTCGCCGGATCGGCCGCGATGGCCGAGCGCTATGTCATGATCACTCACACCCAAGGTACCGACCCGTTCTGGCCGGTCGTTGAAAAAGGCGGCCGTGACGCGGCTGCCGCTGTCGGCGCCGAGTTCGAGTACAACTTCGACGCTTCGGGCGACATGGCCGGCATGGCGAAGCTGATCGAAGCCGCCGCTGCATCGCAGCCTGACGGCATCGTGGTGTCGCTGCCTGACGCTGCGGCGCTTGGGCCGGCGATCAAGGCTGCTGTTGATGCAGGCATTCCGGTCATCACGATGAACTCGGGCCTCGAGTCGTCGAAAGAAGTCGGCGCGCTGATGCATGTCGGCCAGCCAGAGCGTGACGCAGGCTTTGCCGCCGGCACCCGCGCCAAGGCCGAAGGCGTGACCAAAGGCCTCTGCCTCAACCAGGAAGCCTTCAACACCGCGCTTGTCGACCGTTGCACCGGTTACTTCGACGCCATGGGCGCCGAGCTGAACCAGATCGACGTGTCGAACGACGTAACTCAGATCGAAACCCGTACCGCAGCGGCACTTCAGGCTGATGCGTCGATCGACGGCGTTCTGGCTGTCGGCCCGCACGTCTGTGAAGCGGCCAACAAGGCGATCAAGTCGGTAGGCGCCACCGTGCACCTGGCCTGCTTTGACCTCAGCCCGGGCGTCATGGACATGATCGAAGCCGGCGACGCCGCCTTCACGATCGACCAGCAGCAGCGTCTGCAGGGCTACATGCCGATCATCGTTCTGCACCTCTACAACACCAACGCTGGCCTGCTGCCGGGCGCCAACATCCCGTCGGGACCTGGCTTCGTTGACGCGTCGAACGCCGCTTCGGTGAAAGAACAGGCCGGCATCAACCGCTAAGGCCTGCCGCCATATCGATATGAGGACAGGCGGACCACTCCGGCTGTCCTTTTTTTTAACGCACCGTCAACAAGCGGGAGGGGAAATGGTGGGGAAGAGTGAATCTGATCGCCTGAAAAAGGAAACGTGGTTTCAGCGCATGCTTCGGAAGCCCGAAATGGGCGCTTTCACGGTGATGGCAATCATCATCATCGCATTGTCCATCGCGTCCGAAGGCAAGGCCTTCAACGCGCTGGGCCTCAAGAACAACGTGGCCATCATCGCTCAGTTCGGCATCATTGCGACTGGCGCGGCGCTGCTCATGATCGCGGGCGAATTCGATCTTTCCATTGGGTCGATGATCGGCTTCGCGGGCATGTCCATGGCGATGATGCTCAAATGGGGATTGCCCTTCGGAATGGGTGAGGCCTCGCCCTTCGTAGCCTTTTTCATCACGCTCTTGATGACGCTTGCCATAGGCTGGCTCATCGGAATGATCGTCGTCCGATCTGGTCTGTCCAGTTTTATCGTCACCCTCGGCTTCCTGTTCTTCCTACGTGGGACGACCGAGGTCACCTTCCGCCTCATCAACCAGTCGACGCAGATCTCCGGTCTGCCTGACTACAAGGAAACCAGCTTTTTCGCCGAACTGATGGGCGGCGAGGTCTTCTCCTGGTTCTACGATCTCTGGTTCGCGCTGGGTGGCAACCTGAACCGGAACGGCGACCAGTGGGTCACCGGGTTCGATGCCCGCTTCCTGTGGTGGATCGTCATCGCGGGCGCGGCATGGTTCGTCCTCAGCCGCACGCAGCTCGGAAACTGGATCTACGCCACGGGCGACAACAAGGAAGCGGCGCGCGCGAACGGCGTGCCCGTGAACAAGGTCAAGATCGGCCTCTTCATGTTCACCGCTTTCGTCGCCACGATCTTCGCGGCCTGCCAGGTCTTCGACACCAACACCTCGGACGCCGCCAAGGGCAACCTCAAGGAACTCGAAGCCATCGCGATAGCCGTCGTCGGCGGCACGCTGATGACCGGCGGCTTCGGCTCGGTCATCGGTGTCGTCTTCGGCGCGATCACCGTGGGCCTTGTCTCGAACGCGGTTTTCTTCATCCCCTGGATCGACGGCTCCTGGTACCGGGTCTTCCTCGGCACGGTTCTCCTGGGCGCTGTCTTCGCGAACGAACGTATCCGCAAAGCCATTACGGGAGGGATCTGAGCCATGGCACAGCCGTATATGCGGGTTGAAAACCTGGTCAAGAAATTCGGACCCTTCTCGGCGCTGCGCGGTGTCAGCCTCGAGGTATACCCCGGAGAAGTCCACGCGCTTCTCGGCGACAACGGGGCGGGCAAGTCGACACTC
This sequence comes from Silicimonas lutimaris, assembly GCF_047314965.1. NCBI lineage: Bacteria > Pseudomonadati > Pseudomonadota > Alphaproteobacteria > Rhodobacterales > Paracoccaceae > Silicimonas > Silicimonas lutimaris. The sequence continues at coordinate 56,140 of NZ_JBLBVK010000057.1, forward strand.
ATCAAGATCCTGGCCGGCGTTCATGCGCCGACCAGCGGCCAGATCTTCGTCGAGGGCAAGCCGGTCGTCTTCCGCTCGCCGCGCGATGCGACGGCGGCCGGCATCGGCACCGTGTACCAGGATCTTGCCCTGAACCAGCTGATGAGCGTCACGCGCAACTTCTTCATGGGCCGCGAGATCAAGGGCCCGCTCGGAACTCTGAAGATGAACGAGATGGACAAGATCGCACACGACGAAATGCTGAAGATCGGGATCGACATCTCCGATCCGCAGCAGGCCGTCGGCACCATGTCGGGCGGTCAGCGCCAGACACTGGCCATCGCGCGCGCGATCTATTTCGGTGCCAAGGTGCTGATTCTGGACGAACCGACCTCGGCCCTCGGACAGAAACAGCAGATGGAAGTGCTGCGGACGATCAAGCGGGTGCAAAGCCGTGGCGATATTGCCATCATCTTCATCACCCACAACGAGATCCACTCCAAGCTCATCGCCGATCGTTTCACCTTCCTCAGCCTGGGCGAAGTGATCGGCAAGGGCACGCGCGAGGAACTCGCCGGTGACGACATCCGCCGCCTGATGGCCGGCGGTGCCGAGATCGAAGACCTGGCGGCGATGTTGGAAAACGTCTGACCCGGGCAGGTTCCATTCGGACAAAAATCCGAAAAGCGTCATGAAAACAAGGGCGGCTCCGGTTCTCCGGGCCGCCCTTTTCCAATTTTAAACAAAGCTAAAAGAAAACGGAACGTTCTCGTTTTCAAGACAATCTTCCCCGAAAGCGCCACGTTCCTGCCCATTTGAAATTGGATAAGGAACGCGTATCGAGTGATTTTTTTTAACGAGGACTTTAGCTTGCCGCAGTTGGTAAGAAGTATTTTTTTGTCTCCTCGGACGTGGCTCGCCATAGGTGTATTTTGTATCGGCGCGGCGTTCGTGATTGGATACCATGAGGATCAAAGGTCCGCCGAGCGCGTGCTTCACCAGAGGGTGGGGCTCCCACCGGAGGTACTTATCCAGGACTTCATCGGCGATCGCGGCAAAAACATGATCGGCCAGATGCGCATCCTTGGCGAACTGGACAAGGACATCGCGGTAAGGATGAATCTTGGCAGCGACCAGTGGCCCCACTGGGTAACAGCGACTCCGGTCTTCCCGGTGGGTATCGAAATGATGCCGCTCGCCGTCCGTTTCATGAATGAACAAAATCGAACATGGCCTCGGCCGATGCCGCGCAGCAACGCCGATCGCGTGGGACACCATCTGGCAACGCTCAAAATGCTCGAGCAGTACGCCTTCGCTTTCATCCTCGTGAATGACTCCAAAGAGGGTTTCGGATCCGAGATAAGCACTGGAAAAGACGTCGATGTGCTTGAAGAAAGCGACAGTCGTCTTCTTGTCCGACTGCAAGGCGCGGAAATTTCCGGTCGAGTTTTCCAAGACCGGGTTTCAGCAACGATGCGCGAGCATGGTATTGAATCGGGTTCCGAGACGCTGCTCATAGCGCCTGTAACTGCGATTTGGGCCGAGATGGCGTCCTCGGAGCAATTGGGGAAGCTCCGGCGCGTTCTGACCATTATGGGTGGCGTGTTCGCTCTGTTCGCGATGATGGCACCACGGATCCCTCGGGCTCGCAGTGGCAAGGCTGCCAGTCGTCCCCGAAATGATGAGGTGCCTGCGACCAGCGCTTTCCCTGCTGTCAGTATCTTTCAGCCGATCGCGACCCAGCACGAGTTAAGCCTGGATGAACCTGAAAGTCGTACATCGGGAACTTCCGGCGGTTTCTCCTGTTTCGCCGCCATATCGCCGCTTCTGCAGATTTTCCGTTTCGCTAGAAGTCCACGGTAACACCGGGCAGTTTCAGTTCCTTCATTAATTCCCGAAGCTCCTGTCGTGCGGCTACGTTCGACAGGTTCAGGTTCTGAACGCCGATGTCGCGCAGGTCCAACAAGGTCAGACCGCGTGGGAATAGTTCGCGAAAGATGACCCTTTCGGAAAACCCGGGCGCAACACGGAAGCCTATACGCTTGGCAAGCGCATGTACCGCGTCGTGCATCTTCTTCTTGTTGTGCATCGCCTGAGCGCCTACCCGGTTTCGAACAACAACCCAGTCGATCGGTTCCAGGCCCGCCTGCGCGCGCAGTTGCCGCGCGTTCCAGACCATCTCGGCATAGACCGACGGCCCGAGAATCTTCCCCGTACGCGGGTCTATATGCGCCAGAAGATCGAAATCGACGAAACTGTCATTCAGCGGTGTGACCAGCGTATCGGCCAGTGAATGCGCCACTTGGCTCAATCGCGTGTGCGAGCCGGGGCAGTCGATGAGTATGAACTCGACCTCCCGTTCGAGCCCGGTCACTGCCGCACTCAGGCGCTGGTCATAGATGTTCTCGCCTGGTCCCAGGCTTTCCTTGGGGATATTCGGAAGTTCCCGATAGATGGGGCAAGGAAGATCAAGTCCTTCCGCCGCCAGGAAGTCCCGGCGATTGTCCACATATCGCCCGAAGCTGCGTTGGCGCAGGTCCAGATCCAGAACGCCCACGACATGGTTCATGCGCACAAGGGCGGTCGCAATGTGCATCGCGACGGTGGATTTCCCTGCGCCACCCTTCTCGTTACCGACAACTATGATATGGGCCACTGCTGGAGCCTCTGTTTATGGCGGGCCTGCTCCGCCGGTTGCCCGCACTATATGTTGTGGTGGCTTCCAAGAAAAGCGCGGGATTGCGTTTACCAAGGGGAAAATGCGCCCCGGTCACAATTCCGGTCACCACAGGCTCACAAATTCTGTCATTGGCAAAATTTCCACTAATGTTCCATGCCTTGAGTGTCTCGAAGATCCGCGAAAGGAACATCTAATGAAGGCGCTTGCAATCATCTCGAACATTCTGATCCCCGGCGTGGGGTCATTCATCATCGGTCAGGTCGGTCAGGGCATCGCCCAGATCCTCATCTGGGGTCTCGGTTTCATGCTCACCGTGTTCACGCTGGGATTCTTTGGGGTCATCGGCATCCCATTGATGGTCGGCGCATGGATCTGGGGGTTGATCACTGCCTTCGGCGCACAGCCCCAGACCATCAATGTGAACCTCAATGCAAACGGATCTTCGGCGCATTGAGACCTGGACCTGGAAGGCGGCACTTGCCATTCAGGTGAGTGCCGCCAACCTTGCGTTCTGCCGAGCGATCAGCGTTTCGATCTCGGCTATCGTCGCCGCTGTGAGCTTGGGTCCCGGTGCCCGCACCGTGTCATGCGCAATCGCTCCGCGCTTGGCGAGGATGTATTTCCTGACGGCCAGACCCAGCCCCGGCTGGCTTTCGTAGCGGACCAGCGGCAGATACGCGTCGAAGACGTCCCGTGCGGCGGTCTCGTCCCCTTGCGACACCAGCCGAACCACGTCCCGCATCATTTCCGGGTAGGCAAAGCCGGTCATGGCCCCGTCGGCTCCCCGGATCATCTCTTCCAGCAGGAACTGGCCTCCACTGCCACACAGGATGGATATGCGGCGCGCGCCAGCATCCGAAGCTGCGCGCAAGGTCGAAATCTTTTCCAGCCCGGGCCAGTCCTCGTGCTTCAGCATCACCATCGTCGGGCAGTCTTCGACGATCTTCAGGATCACTCCCGGATCGATCAAGACATTGGTCACCAACGGGAAATCCTGCAGCACCCAGGGAATCTCGCCCAGACGTTCGGCGACTGTCTTGAAGTACCCGATGATCTGCCCGTCGGTCTTCAAGGTCGAGGGTGGCGCCACCATCACGCCCGCGGCTCCCTTGTCCATTGCCACTTTCGACAAGGCTTCGATGGCAGCGAACCCCGGGGCTGAAACGCCGACGATCACGGGCACGTCTGCCCGTGCGCAGATCTTCCCGATGACCCGCTCGCTTTCGTCCGCCGACAGCTTTCCGGCCTCACCCATCATGCCAAGGATCGTCAACCCTGTTGCGCCCTTTTCCATGTAGAAGCCCGTCATCCGGTCGAGGCTTGCCTCGTCCAGCGTTCCGTCGGGCAGAAATGGCGTGGCGGCGATGGTAAAGACACCCTTCGCTGTCTCATCAAGCATCTTTGATCTCCCCATGAATCAGTCGAAGAGTAATTCGCCCAAGCGCCAGGGCAACTGCGGCCTGACAGGGTTCGATAACTGGAAGGCCGGTGTCCTCCTCGATCTCGCTCCGGTACTCCGCCATGCCTGCGCAGCCCATGATCAGCACGTCCGCGCCATCCTCGTCGCGAAGCAGGCGCCCGGTTTCCTTCATCCGGCCCGCGGTCTTCTCCCGATCCGACAGTTCAGTGACCGAAAGACCCAGAGGCCGGTCTCCGGCCAACCGCTCCATCAGTCCCATGTCGCGGAAGGCTGCCAGATGCCGCCTCACGGAAGCCTCGCCGATGGCGATCACGCCAAAGCGGCGACCCAGCGTCAATGCCTGTGTCACCGCTGCCTCGCGAATGCCGATGACCGGAAGTCGAAGCGTTGCGCGCATCCGGGCAACGCCGGGGTCGCTGAAACAGGCCGAGACAATCCCGCTTGCGTCCTTCAGGGAGGCCGCCAGACGCATCTGCGGATCGATCACGCCCGCCACATGCGCGTCCGTCTCGATCCCGGCGGGTCCTTCGGCCAATGTCAGGCACCGGATCGTGTGACCCCAGGCGCGTAACGGATGGACCGCCCGGTCGATTCCCTCAGTCACATGTACCGACGAGTTCGGATTGATGACATAGAGCGTCACGCGCCGGCCCTCGTCGCCGATTGAACTTCGATCTGATAGCCCTCGGGGTCACGGAAGACGAAAGCGCGGATGCCGATGGTGTCATTGACAAAGAGCCGCGAGAGGTCGCTCAGACCTTCTAGGCGTGCCCAGTCATGCCATGCGTCGACGTCTTCCACCCGCAGACAAAGCTGCACGCATTTGTCTTCCTGCCAGTTGTTCATGCCCTTCGCCTCGTCGACCAGCCCGACGTGGGCGTCGTCCGCCAGGCGGAAGATCTTGGCAAATCCCTGGTCGATCATCAGTGGCAGGCCGAGAACATCGCGGTAGAAGGTCTCGGCCCGGTTCAGGTCGCGGTAGTAAAGGAACGTGATCGCCATGAAGGGCGCGGCGGGCGGGGTCACTCCGTCGCCTCCCGGTATTCCCGCGCCGGCGCTGCTGTGCTCGAGACACCTACCGATTCCCGCTCAAGCCAGCGCCCGGCACCAAACGATCCCACGAAAGCGCCGTCTTCGACCACCGCGTCTCCCCGCAGAAACACGGCTTCGGGCCATCCGGTCACGGTTCGCCCTTCCCATGGGTTATAGCCCACGTTGTCGTTCAGATCGTTTGCGCCATAAGTCACCCGTTTGTCCTGGTCCCAGATCACGAGGTCTGCATCGAGGCCCTCGGCGATGTCGCCCTTGCCGCGCAGTCCGTGCACCCGCGCAGGCTCCGAACAGCAGAGCCGCACGAACGCCGAACCGCCCAGCTTCTCGTTGGAAACCATCGCGTCGAACATCAGCGGCAGCCGCACCTCCAGGCCCGGCAATCCGTTCGCCATCTGAGCAAAGGTTGCGTCAGGTCCGGCAGAGAGCTTTCCTGTCTCGTCGTAGCGGTATGGTGCGTGGTCCGAAGAAACCAGCGACAGTGTCCCGTCGGAAAGGCCGTCCCAGAGCGCGTCCTGATCGATTGCGGTACGCTGCGGCGGCGAGCACATCCATTTGGCACCTTCAGTCCCGGAACGATCGAGAATGCTGTCATCCATGAATAGGTAGTGCGGGCAGGTCTCGGCCCAGACCGGCACGCCACGCGCCCTGGCAGCCCGCACGGCGGCCACGCCCTCGGCGGTCGAGATGTGGAACAGCATCACCGGGGTGGCGAAGAACTCGGCGAACGCGATCAATCGTCCTATCGCCTCGATCTCGGCAAGACGCGGATGCGAAAGAGCGTGGTGAACGGGGCGGGTCTTGCCACCAGCCAACAGACGGTCCTTGGTCCAGCCAATCAGCCCGTCATTCTCGGCATGGACGCAGACAAGTGCGCCTTCCTCCTTTGCGATCGAGAGCACCTCGCAGATGGCCCGGTCATCCAGTTTGATGTTGTATGTCGTGAAGACCTTGATCGAGCGATGCCCGGCCCGGATCAATGCCCGAAGATCGTTCGCGGCGTGAGGTGCAGCCCAGTCGCTGACGATAATGTGGAAGGCGTGGTCGATGCCCGCACCGCGTTCTGCGCGTGCCATGTAATCGGACATCGCGTCTGCCAGACGCTGACCCTTTGCCTGGGCGGCAAAGCTCACGACACTGGTCGTTCCGCCCATGGCCGCCGAGCGTGTCGCGGTCTCGAATGTGTCGGCGTTCATCAGGCCCATGCCGGACATCTGTTCGATGTGGCTATGCACATCGACGCCTCCCGGGGATACGATTCTGCCGGTGCAGTCGATCTCGCGGGTGGCCTCTCCGGCGAAATCACCGACAGCCGCTATGCGCCCGCCGCGTACGGCGATATCGGCCTTGCCGTCTGAGTCAGAAGTCAGAACGCGGCCGCCTCGAAGGATCAGATCGAATTTCGACATGGAACGGATTTAGTCAGCGCAGCGGAGTCGCCGCAAGCGGTTAAAGCGCCCTTTCCCAAGACGTCGCGCCTTTGGCCGAAAGTCTGCCATACGTTTCGCCGACGCTTTGCCGCACTTGCGCTTGAACGGTCAGGGCGGCAGTTTGGGCCGGTCCTGTTTCGGAGCCTGTCATGGATGTCGCAAGCCTGTTGTCCTTTCTCGACCGTGGCGGGGTCGTCATCTGGGCCATTTCGGCTCTGAGCCTTTTCACGCTGACTCTGATCTTCTGGAAAGCGCTGCGCCTTGCCCGCTTGGGTGTCTGGGGCGGTGGGAAGGCGGAGCGCGCAGTTGAAGAGTTCAGGCGGACAGGCCAGATTCCGGGTGAGGCTGGTGGCGGTTTGCGATACCGCATCGCCCGCCATGGAATGCAGGCGGTGTCCAACCCGGCGTTCGGCGATCCAGAAGCGCGTGAAGAAACCGAACGGTTCGCGCGTCAGTTACTTGTCGAGGCCCGTTCCGGACTGCGGGCTCTTGACGTCGTCGCGACGGTAGCACCGCTTCTAGGACTGCTGGGAACCGTTTTGGGAATGATCGAAGCTTTTCAGGCCTTGCAAGAGTCGGGTGCCCGGGCCGATCCGTCGGCGCTTGCAGGAGGCATCTGGGAGGCCCTTCTGACGACCGCCGCCGGCATGGCCGTTGCGATTCCGGCGGCACTTGCACTGGCGTGGTTCGAGAGCCTTGTCGACAGGGTTTCCGCGGACGTGGAGGACCTGGCTACGCAGGTTTTCCTTGCAAAGCCGCGCATGGCGGAAAGAGCGGCCGAATGAATCTGACCCGTCCCATGCGCTTGCGCCGTATGGCGCTGACGCCCATGATCGACGTGGTCTTCTTGCTGCTGATCTTTTTCATGCTGGCCGCGAGGTTCGGACAGGAAGGCACAATCGAAATCTCGGCCGGTGGCCAGGGGACGGTGTATGACGGGCCGCCACGCCTGGTTGAGGTATACCCGGAAGCGGTCAGATTGAACGGTGTCCCAGTCTCGGTCGACCAGTTGATTACTTCGCTGGCTGAGCTGACCAAGGATTCCGACGACATCGTTGTTCTGCGCATGCGGGAAGGCGCTGATGTCCAGCGCCTCGTCGATGTTATACAGCAATTGAAGGATGGCGGTTTCAGTTCGCCGGCATTGGTCGAATGATGAACCTGCCCCGAACACGGCGCGCGCCCCGGGACAGCATAGTTCCCATGATCAATGTCGCCTTCCTTCTTCTCGTATTCTTTCTGATGGTCGCCGTGTTTGCGCCGCCTGATCCACTGGACGCGACGCCGCCGGAATCCGGAGCTGGTACCGAGCCGCCGGCATCCGAAACTCTTGTTGTCAGCGGAACGGGCGAACTGGCATTCGGTTCACTACGTGGGGAAGATGTTTTCGGTGCGCTTTCGGCTGGGCCGTTGCAACTGCGGGCCGACGCCAGTCTGGAGGCCGCGGACCTCGCCAGACTTGTCCGACGTTTGGCGGAGATTGGAGTGGCACCGATCGAACTGGTCACGGTCCCACGGCGGGCGCTGGCGGTCGAAGGGACAGGCCGTTAGTCTGGCCGGAAAAGAACAGGGGAGAAGGTATCATGCCGAAAGGTTACATCATCGCGCACATCACCGTTCGCGACCCGGAAGCGTACAAGGAATATGTCGTCAAGGATACGCCGATCCTTGAAGGGCTGGACGGGAAGTTCATCGTTCGCGGCGGACAATCCAAAGTCGTGGAAGGGGAGCTTCACGATCGCCACGTGGTGATCGAATTCCCTTCCTACGAGGCCGCTCTGGCGGCCTACAACGACCCTGACTACCAGGCCGTCGCGGATATTCGGAGGCGCACAGCCGACAGCGCCATCGTCGTTGTCGAGGGCCACGGATAAGCTTTGGTTCCTTGCGGCAGGAAGGCCAAGCGCCCGTCGGTGTCACTCGTGAGGTGCCATTTGAGCTCTGAATTAGCTTTGTTCGCTGACTCGATGACGATGAAAGTGTTTTGATGCAACTTTAAGTTGTGTTTATCTGATTGGATCGGCAGCCGACCAAAGAGTTGCCGGAAGAACAGGGAACCAGATATGGAACACATCCGTAAGGTCCGGCCACAAGGTCGGAAAGGTGGGCCTATGCCCGCGCGCTGCCATGATGTTTTGGGGCAGCATCGAAAATGACTGCGGCTAGTGTATTTGCCGGGAAAGTATTGCTTTACGTAGAAGATGACCCGGTACAGTCGAATGAAACTTTCGCGCGGCTCGGGCTAATGGGTTTTGGAGAAATCCGGTTTGCCAGCGACCTGTGCCAAGCCGAGGCACTGGTTCGGGACATGAGCATAGATGTGGCCTTTCTGGACGTACACCTTGGGATGTCCACGACGCTCGATATCGCCATGGCTCTTGCCAAATCCGGTACCCATGTCGTTTTCACCTCCGGGTACGACCGGGACGAACTGGGAGATCGGTTGGGTGATTTTCCCTTCTTGAAAAAGCCCTTCTCCACAGGCGAGTTGTCGATCGCTCTTGAGGATGCACGAGTCGATCAGCATGGAAGTCTGGCTGCCGAATAAAAAATGGCGGGCCCAAGGGCCCGCCAGTCAAAATGATGCCAACAGGGAGGGCGTTGGCAATCAGAACTCTTACTTCGCAGTCGCCTTCTTGGCGGCGGCGGTCATGTCGTCGGTGGCCTTCTTCACGGCTTTCGTGGCTTCGTCGCCCATGTCTTTGCCGGCGGCCAGCATCAGTTCGACAGTTTCCATCTGAACTTTTTTCGCGATTTCCGCGAATGCAGCCATCGACTCGGCGCTCATTTCAGCTTGAGCGGAAGCGAAGTCGGTCATGGCTTTGGTGTAATCGGTCGGATCGTCCTTGACGTTGGTTACAACGCCCAGCTTGCCGATGGTTGCTTTGGTCCACGACGCGGAAATCTCGGTCGATTTCTCGGCAGCTTCGAGGACGACTTTCGACATCTTGTCGGCAAAGGCAGCCTGGGTCTTGAAGGCTTCCTGCATCGCCGAGGTGTCGACGGGGAATGCGCCCATCATGTCTTTCATCATCTTGGTGTAGTCGTTGGTAGCTTTCGCCATTGGTCTCACTCCAGGTGCTTACATTTTTAGCGGGGAGACCCGCTTTCTGCGTGTGCAAAACATATACATGCTGCGCCGCAGCATTGCAAGTGGCATTGCTGCGGCGCAGCAAAAAAAATTTTCTCTTGAGTTAAGCGCCTGATCCCTTTGGAACTTCCACGACATAAGTCCCAGGCGCCGGCGCAAGAACCGGGTGCGACGGAAGTGAACCGGGAATTCTCGCGGGCACAAGCTTGCCGGAATGGCCAGTCAACCAGCCATCCCATTCCGGCCACCAAGAGCCCTCCCGGAATTCTGCGTTTTGCAGCCAAGTGTCCGCATCGCCGGTCATATCGTCGTTCACATAGTGACCGTATTTCTTTTTGCTGGGCGGGTTTACGATCCCCGCGATGTGTCCGGATTCCGACAGAATGAACTTCTTAGAGCGGCTGCCCATCTGCTGGATTCCTCCAAAGCTCGATTTCCAGGCCGCAATATGGTCCGTCTCGCAAGCTATCGCGCAAAGCGGAACCTTGACGTCCCTGATCTGAAGCGTCTCTCCAAGAAGGTCAAAGCCTTCTCGAGCGAACTTGTTCTCCTGACAAAGTCCGCGCAGGTACTCCATTGTCATGCACGCCGGCAAGTTCGTGCCATCGCCGTTCCAGAAAAGAAGATCGAATGCAGGTGGGGCTTCTCCCATCATGTAGCTTTTGATGGCCGGTCCGTAGATCAGATCATTTGAACGTAGGAAGCTGAAGGTCCGGCTCATGATGAAGCTTTCAAGAATGCCGACCTTCTCAACCTCGTCCTCGATCGAGTCGACGAAATCGTTGGAAAGGAACACGCCGACTTCGCCTTGGTCCTCGAAGTCGGTCAAGGTTGTGAAGAACGTTGCGGATTTGATCGATTTGTCGCCGCGTTTCTGCATAAGCGAAAGCGTCAGCGACAATGTCGTTCCGGCAATGCAGTAGCCAACCGCATTGACCTGCTTTTCCCCGGTGATCGTTTTCACCTGGTCAATTGCCGTCAGATATCCCTTTTCAACATAGTCGCCCATACCGAAGTCGCGGTAGCTGGCGTCCGGGTTTTTCCAGCTGACAACGAACAGGGTGTAGCCCTGATCAACGATCCATTTGATCAGGCTATTCTGCGGTTTCAGGTCGAGAATGTAGAACTTGTTGATCCAGGGCGGAAAGATGACCAGAGGCGTCTTGTGAACCTTGTCCGTCGTCGGCGCGTATTGGATCAGTTCGAAAATCTCGTTGCGAAAGACAACCGAACCTTCCGTCGTGCCGATATTTTTGCCGACCTTGAACGCATTTTTGTCGGCCAAGGTGACCAGAAGTTCGCCGTCTGACGCTTCGATGTCGTGAACAAGGTTTTCCAGCCCATCGACCAGCGATTGCCCATCCGTTTCGACAGCGCGAGCAAGAGCCTCCGGGTTAGTACCAAGGAAGTTCGTCGGGCTGAGCATATCTACGATCTGCTGCGTGAAGTAGCGGACCCGCTTCTTGTCCACGGCGTCAAGGCCTTCGAGATCGCCGACGGATTCGGCGATGGCCTTGGACGAAAACAGATACTGCTGCTTCAAAAAATTGAAGTATGGGTGCTCATCCCATATCGGACTGGTAAAGCGCCTGTCCTTCGGGCCCGGATCCTGCGGCGGAGCCAGTTTGCCTTGCGCCAAGTTTTGTTGCGCCTCCACATAATGGACAAGCGCCTTGCTCCAGTAGCTGACCTGGTGTTCCAGAATCTTCGAAGGGTTCGACATCAGCTCGGCAAGGTAGGCCGCCGCAGCCTTCACATAGAGATCGTGCCCAGGGCCTTGCAGGCCGGGATTGACGGATTTTTTCTGCGACAGCGCGGTGACCAGGCGCTGCGACAGTTCCTCGATCCTAGCGACATTTTTGTTCAATCTCTCAAGTTTTTCAGAGTTTTCAGTTTCTTTTGTTGTCATGGATTGGGATCCGTCATACTTTGCACGCGCAGCAAACGTGCTGCAGCTGTTGCCTGCCATCGTAGCGCCGCCGGGCTCTCGCAGCAAAGCGACGTTTTGGCTCGTGCCGAACCAAGGGTGCCATTTATGCGCTACATGATCACATATGACCTGATGGAGACAATCCGGAACACAAACCAGTGGGCCGGTGCAACTGCTCAGGCAATGGCTTCCTATCCCATTTGGGGAATGGTTCCGCACCCCGCTTTCAGAATGATGGCTGCCTGGGGCGAGGTTACAGAGCGATCCTTTTCCAGGATGGTTGCCAAGCCGGATTGGGGCATCGACACTGTTGTCGGTTCCGACGGACGTGATCACCTTGTGACGGTCGAAACAGATCTGTCGCGTGCCTTTGGAGATCTGATCCGCTTCCGGGTGCAGGGTCGCAAAGACAAACCGCGCCGTGTTCTTCTGGTTGCCCCGATGTCCGGGCACTACGCCACTCTGCTGCGTTCGACAGTTCAGAGTTTGTTGCCGGATGCCGACGTCTGGATCACCGATTGGCACAACGCGCGCGACATCCCCGTGAGCGAAGGCAAGTTCGACGTCGAAGACTACACTCTCTACCTGAGCGACTTCATTCGTCACCTTGGCCCTTCGATCAATGTGATTGCCGTTTGCCAGCCGGCGCCGCTGGCCTTGGCGGCGACGGCGTATCTGGCGGCAGAAGAGCCCTCGGCACAGCCGCAGACGTTGACACTGATTGGCGGACCGATCGACCCTGATGCGGCGCGCACCGATGTCACGGATTTCGGGCGTCGCGTAACAATGGGGCAGCTTGAGCAGTTCATCGTACAGAGGGTTGGGTTCAAGTATGCCGGTGTCGGCCGTATGGTCTATCCGGGGCTGTTGCAGTTGGCTTCTTTCATGTCGATGAATGCCGAAACGCACAGCGGTGCGTTCGCTGACCAGATCATTCGTGTCGCCAACGGCAATGCTGGCGATCACGACAAGCACAACAAATTCTATGACGAATATCTGGCTGTCATGGACATGACCGCGGAATTCTACCTTTCCACGGTCGAACGGGTCTTCAAGAACCGCGAAATCGCTCGCAATGAATTCACCGTTGCAGGACGCAAGGTCGACATTGCGGCCATAACCGATGTTGCCGTCAAGGTTGTCGAAGGCGAGCGGGACGATATCAGCGCACCGGGTCAGTGCCGCGCTGCGTTGAACCTCTTGAGTGGCCTTCCTGATAAGCGGAAGGCATGGCACCTTGAGCCTGGTGCCGGACATTACGGGATTTTTGCCGGGAAAGCCTGGCGGAACAACATCCGCCCGTTGGTTCTCAATTTCATTGACGCCAACACGCCTGCAACCGTCGAGCGCAAGAAAAGCGCCTGATCCTCTTGATCAGGTCCAGTTAACCTGCGTTCCGCCTGGCAGCGCGGCCCTTGCTCGCATCGGAAAATCGAACCTGTAATCGGCCGATTGGCAGAATTCAGCGATCCACGCATCGTCCATCAGTAGAAAATCCAGGACCGATGCCAGGAATTCCGGGTCCTTCGCGCTTTGCCGAAGGTCGGATGCTGACGCGCCCGTTGCGCCCAGAAATACGGGGAGCAACTCATCATTTCTGACCAGCCAGGACAAAGCTTCAATGGCCAGAAGCTCGGCAGAATCCAGCGACAGCGGGGTCATCGATGGCCTCATGGCAAGAGATTATTAACGCTTATGGGAAATGAATCGGGGATGAAACTGTAATTTTAGTTAAACCGGGTGAATTGATGCCAAAGCGATTGCTGCTCGTGGATCCGATCCCGACCCACAGGATTCGCCTTAAGGCCGTTCTGCGCGCAGCGCAGTACGACATTACTTCGGTGGATCGCATCGCATGTGTAAGCGGTGCGATAGCCGCTTCACCTGTTGATCTGATTTTGCTCAACACTTCGGGAACGGACCCGGCACAGGCGATGTCGCGCCTTACCAAAGCCACTGGTCCGTCAGGAGTTCCCGTTCTTTGCCGCGATGACGAAGCGGGTCCGCTCAGGCGGATGCAGGCGCTTGCGACGGGCGCTTGCGACATGGTCGCGACGCGTGTGCCGGAAACCCTGCTGCTTGCACGGTTGCGAGGGATTCTGCGTGATGCCGAAGCCATTGGAGAACTGGAGCGCCGCAGGGTTGCGGCTGCATCGTTTGGTTTCAGGGAGCAAGCGGCCCGGTTCGGCACTGTAGGACGTATTGTTTGCGTGACGCTCGGGAGCCCATCTCTGGCGCTACAGGAGGATCTTCGGTCCGTTTCCCACACAATGACAGGATTGACCCGGGATGAGTTGCTCCGCGACGAGGGCATTCGGTCGACCCCTGACGCCGTACTGCTTGAGGTCGGCGCAGAGGCCGCCGACCAGTTGGATGCTGTGCTCCCCGAGATTCGCGCAAGAAGCCACCTTCGCGACGCGTCCGTCATAGTAATCCATCCCATGGGCGCTCACGATCTTGCCGTGCGGGCGCTTAACCTGGGCGCTTCCGAGATCGCGGAGGTGGGTTCGTCGGGCCTTGAGCTCGGGCATCGGATCGAGACCATGCTGTCCCGCAAGCGAGTCCGGGACTCCCTTCGGCGTAGCACGGAAGAGAGTTTCCGGCTGGCGACGACCGACCCTCTCACAGGCTTGTTCAACAGGCGTTATGCTGAAGTCTATCTCTCTGATGCGCTCTTGCGAGCAAAAGAAACAGGGCGCCCCCTGACCGTGATGATGGTCGATATCGATCACTTCAAGTCTGTCAACGACACCTATGGTCATGCGTCGGGAGACGCGGTGTTGCTCGCAGTCGCATCTCGTATCCGAGACAATCTCCGTGCCATGGACCTTGTGTCGAGGCATGGTGGAGAAGAATTCCTTGTCATCCTTCCCGATATCGCAGGACATGAGTCGGAACTGGCGGCAGAGCGACTGCGCGATAGCATTTCCAGTGTGCCGATCTTGCTTCCGGACGGCACACCGTTGACAGCAACCATTAGCATTGGTGTGGCTGTCTCACAGGCATCTTGGCTTCAATCGGAAAGCTCGAAGGCAAGTTCGTCTGTGGATTATGCAGCGGCGGAGCACCAAGCAGGGTCGCTTATGGATGAGTTGATATCTTGCGCCGACGCAGCGCTTTATGCCGCCAAAAATGGCGGCAGGAACCGTGTATCGATCAGTCGGAGGGCCGCTTCAGCCGCCTGAACGATTGTTCCAGCGCATCGGCGTAGGCGTTTCGCTCGCTCACGGACATGGCCTCAAGGCGTTCCAGAAGCAGTCGTTCGCCTATTTCCTGCCGGTTGACCGCAACGTTTCGTTGTTCCTTCAGGAGTTCGGCGACGGTCTTTGGATCGTAGGGCTCCATACGAAGCGCAGATAGAAATGCCTCGAAGCGGGCTCGCAGGCTTTCCCGGCTTTCCCGAATTTGCGGCGCGTCGCGTACGATCTCCCTAAGCATTGCCCGACGCTGTTCATCGGGAAGCGCCCTCAGGAACGGCTCTCCAACGAGGCCTCGCGCCGACGCGAATTCCGAACGCTTTGGTCCGCCGGGGGATGCGAGCCACCCGACAACCATTCCGGCAATCAGAAGATTCAGCGCCAAGGATATGAACAGCAGCGGGTAAAGCCAGCGGCGCGGTTTCTTTTCATTCTCTGCCATCGAGCTTCCTCAGTAGTCCAGTGCCATCAGATCGGCGGATGGCAGGAACGCCCCTATGCCTATTGCTTCCGTGGTGTCATAGCCTGCGGCCAGTGTGTTCAAGGTTTCGGGCATAACGAACCCGATCCATACGCCGAGTGCCGCCGCTCCGGTCAGTCCGGAGGCCGCGAAAAACATCTTGAAGCCTTCGAACAGGCCAGTTGCCGCCCCTGTACGTCTCGGTGTCGAAGCGGCCTGAGGGACCATGGCCTCCATGTCCGCGGCCAAGCGTTCCATGAACACCGGGTCGGCAACGGGTGCGGCCAGTTTTGCAGCTCCGAACAGCGCGTCGAGAGCTTTTTCCTCGGCCTTCATTTCATGTTCAGCCATCGCCGTATCCCAATTCTTCCTTGCGCCCGGCCAGTGCAGCCGTCAGTGCGCGTTTCCCCCGGGCCGTCAGACTCTCCACAGCCTCGACGCCGATGTCCATGATCGCAGCAATCTCGGGGTTGGACAGGCCCTCGAGATGTCTCAACACGACCGCCTGCCTTTGGCGGTCGGGCAATATTTCCAAGGCACGATCCAGAGCAGCGGATCGTTCGGTCTCGGTCATCTGCTCGACTGCACTTGCAATAGTCGAGGCTGGCTCCGCAATTCCATCAATTCCAACTTGCGGTCGATGGACCCGGGACCGGAGCCTGTCGGTGCAGAGATTAACCGCGACCCTGTACGCCCAGGTCGAAACCTGTGCTTCTCCTTGCCGCCAGTCCGGAGCCATCTTCCAGAGACGCAGCATTGTTTCCTGTACGACGTCCTCGGCTTCTGTTCGGTCTGCAAGCACTCTGGCCGCGTGCGAGAACAGCTTTGGCGCCAGCCGATCAAGCAATGTTCGTCCGGCAGCACGATCGCCGTTGGCGAAAGCCACAAGCAGCGCCTCATCGGGCGCGTCTTCAAATGCTGACGCCACGTTTCGCTGGTCCATTGCGTTACCGGCTTAGCGCCGGACCGCCACTGGGGCAATCCGGCGCTTGTCGGACTCAGTTGTTGCCTCGACCCCATCCGCGACCTTCTTCCCGGCCTTTTCCGTCGCGGAACTTGCCACGACGCTCGGCCATCTGTTGCTTAGCCGCTTCGAACTCTTCGGCGCTAACGCCACCCGAGTTGTCGGTGTCGAAGCGAGACAGCATCCGTTCACCCGGCTGGCGCCCCATACGGCTTTCCAGAACGTCGCGGCTCAGAACGCCGTCTCCGTCAGCATCAAGTCGCGCAAACATTTCGTCAGCGCGTTCGGCAGCGCGAGCCTGCGCATGCGCCCTGAACTCCTCGGCCGTGACCGAACCGTCACCGTCGGCATCGAACTGCGCAAATCTCTGTTCCTTCAGCGCCTCGAGGTCTTCAAGTGTGATCTCTCCCGAACCGTCCGCGTCGAGTGCTTCAAAAGTCATTCCTTCGCCGCGCATGCCGCGATCCTGTGCCTCGGCAACGCCGACACCTGCGGTGATTGCCAGCGTGGCCACCAGAATTTTAAGGGTTGAGTTGTCCATCTCTGAGGTCTCCTTGCCATCATGAATACCCTTTCAACGGCGAACCGCCGGGTTTCCGTCGCAAGAAGTGAAAAAAATTAGTGAGGCATCGGATTGGTGGCCTGGGTATAGGGCCTCCAGTCCGCGATCTCGGGGTAAAACTGGGCTCGCCATTGGCGGACCCTGGGATTCATCTTGCGCCGCCAAAGCGGAGGGATCATGGCAAGTGTGGTCATTGCCGGATAGCCGTGAGGCAATTGCGGTGCGTCGTCCTCGGAATAAGTCTGAAGAAGCGGAAACCGCCGGTTCGGATTGTAGTGGTGATCGGAGTGGCGCTGAAGATTGATGAGGAGCCGATTTGACGCCATATGGGCAGCGTTCCAGCTGTGATGCGGCTTCTGTGGTTCGTACTTTCCGTCGCCAAGATGTTTTCTGGTCAGCCCGTAGTGCTCGACATAATTGACCAGTTCCAGCTGCCAGACTGCCACGAAAGCCTGGAACAGAAACAGAAGCAGACCCATCCATCCGCCGACGACAAGCGCCAGGAGCAGCCAGCTCAGATCGAGCCAGACATACCGCCAGAAGGGATTGGATCGGTCCCACACCGGAAGACCCTTGCGGGCAAGCATGGCCTTTTCGGCATTCCATGACGATACAAGGCTTTGCGCCAAGACGCGCGGGAAGAACCAGTAAAACGACTCGTTGTACCTTGCTGTAACCGCATCGCGCGGCGTTGCCACATATCGGTGATGCACGAGAAGATGTTCCGAACGGAAATGACCATAGAGTGCCATTGTCATCAGAAGATCGCCCAGCCAACGCTCGAGCCGGTTCTTCTGATGCAACAACTCATGTGCGTAGACGATTCCGATTGTGCCCGAGAGAACGCCGACGCCAAATGCGACGCCGAACATCTCAAATGTCGAAAGGTAATCGGACCGGACCATGTAGCCGATGGTGCCGAAGACCGTCAGAAATTGTACCGGAGCCCAGACAACCGTGGCCATCCTGTGCCAGAACAGGGCGCCGTCGTCGGCGTTGATGTCAGCGTTGTTCAGATCCAGCCCGTACAAACGATCGAGGATGGAAAAAAGCGCCCAGGTTGCAAGAGGGACCAGCGCAATCGCAAAGCTTCCATAGATCGCAGCGATCCACGCAAACGGAACCAAGGCCAGCGAGACCCAGAAGGGCAGCGCATTCGGCACTCCATAGCTCCGGTCAGTCCCGGACATCCCCGATCCCTATTCCGACGTTTCTGGTTTTATAGCCGTTGTGTTGATGACCGTTCAACAAGTCGTCCGTCAGTGACTACCATTTCATATACCTTTCGCATGACGGTTGGCAGCGCGGACGGACGGAATTCGGCAGAAGGAACGAAAGTGCCACGAGTAGTCCCGGTGTCCACCGGTGTGCAGGCCAACCTCAGGGCAAGACGCAGATGGAAATGGGTGAAGGTATGCCGAACCTCAACTCCCGGATCTGTCCACTCAGCGCTGATGGGGGGCGATTCCTCTGGAAGCTTCTCTTCCCAATCGGTCCCCGGCCAGCCCAACATGCCACCAAGCAAGCCGGTTTCCGGTCGGGTTTCGAGGAGCCAGGCGCCATCATCCCTTCGAGCGACATACACCAGCCCCAGCCGAACCGGTTTGGCTTTCTTCGGTGTTTTCTTTGGCAACTCCTTTGCGGTGCCCAGCATTCGCGCAGCGCAACACCGCATCCATGGACAAATCCCGCAAGCCGGAGATCGGGTTGTGCAGATCGTTGCGCCAAGGTCCATGACCGCTTGAGCATAGTCTCCCGGCCGGTCGCCTGGGGTCAGCGCCTCCGCAAGTCGTGTGAGTTCGGGTTTCGCCGATGGCAATGGCGTTTCTACCGCGTGGATGCGGGCCATGACGCGTTCAACGTTGCCGTCGACGACCGTGGCGGGCTCGTCGAAGGCAATGGCCGCGATGGCAGAGGCGGTGTAGGGGCCGATTCCCGGAAGTTTCATAAGTTCGTCACGTGTTTCCGGAAACCGGCCGCCATGTTCCTGGGCGACGACGCGTGCACATTTGAGAAGGTTGCGGGCCCGCGCGTAATAACCAAGCCCGGCCCATTCGGCCATTACGGTGGAATCTTCGGCGGCGGCCAAAGAGTTGACGGTCGGCCAAAGCTCCGTGAACTTCATGAAGTAGGCGCGGACAGCTGCAACCGTTGTCTGTTGAAGCATGACTTCGGAGAGCCAGACGCGGTAGGGATCGGGCCGCATTCCTCCACTGCGATCTCGCGGACTGATGCGCCACGGCATCGTGCGCGCATTCGCATCGTACCAGTCCAGAAGCGTCCGGGCGCTTGGTGCGTCACGCAATGTTTATCTCTCCAGATCGGGCTTTCTGCTGGCGAAAGTGTCAGCGATGCCTAAAATGTGGGGGAGAGCTACGACAAGGCAAGGCAATGTCGGACATTGCGTCCCAGCATGGGGCAAAACGAAGGAAAAAGGGTTTCGAACGCGCCTCCAGTCTCGTCGCGGGACGGGTCAGGTCTGCGGGAGAGGCGAGAGGATTCGCCGTCACCCGGCTTCTGACGCATTGGCCCGACATCGTCGGCCCGGATATCGCTGCTGCAGCCCGTCCTGTCGAGGTGAGCTACGGACGCGGCTTTGGCGCTACGCTCACCCTTTTGACAACGGGTGCTCAGGCACCAATGCTTGAGATGCAAAAGGAGACGATCCGCGAAAAGGTGAATGCGTGCTATGGCTATGCCGCCATTCAAAGAGTTCGCCTTACGCAGACTGCGGCCACCGGTTTTGCTGAGGGTAAGGCGCAGTTCGACGGATACAGGCTCGAAAATGACGAGACTATCGAGCGTGAGGTGCCCCTATCCGTGCAGTCGGCGGCAAGTGGCGTAGAAGATAACAATCTTCGAATGGCGCTTGAACGTCTTGGGGCCAACGTCCTATCTCGAAAGAAACAGTAAAAAAGGTTTCTGCTGATGAACCGTAGATTTTCCATCCTCGCGGCTTTCGCCGTTATCCTGGCCGCAAGCGCTTTCTTCTTCGGGAGCCGTCCGGCAGACCCGATCGGAGCTGCTTTTGCGCAGGACAACGCTTCCGCTGCCGAAATCGATACATCGATGATCCAGGAGATGTCGCTGGGCAATCCCGATGCTGCTGTGACAGTCATCGAGTATGCGTCCTTTACTTGTCCGCATTGCGCGCGTTTCCACACGGAAGTTTTCAAGCAACTCAAGGCGGATTTCATCGATACCGGAAAGATCAATTTCGTTTATCGCGAGGTTTATTTCGACCGCTTCGGCCTTTGGGCCGCCATCGTCGCGCGTTGCGGAGAAGGTGCCGAAAACCGTTTCTTCGGCATTGCCGACATGGTGTACGAGCAGCAGGGAACATGGGCCCGCCAGGAAAACCCTGCAGACATCGTCGAAAGCCTGCGCAAGATCGGCAAGACGGCGGGTCTAACCGATGCGCAGCTCGACCAATGCTTCACCGACGGCGATACGGCTCAGGCGATGTACGCCAGGTGGCTTCAGCAGTCTGAAGAGGACGACATCACTTCGACCCCCAGCTTCATCATCAACGGCAAGAAATATGCGAATATGCCCTATGACGAGATGAAGTCAGTCATCGAAGCTGCGCTGGGCGAGGGTTAACGCAGGCGCTAGAGACCTGCCCGTTTAAGCGCAATATCCAGTGCCTCGGCGTTGGTGAATTCAAGGCGAACGGGCAGGGTCAACACTTTTGGGCGGAAGGTCTTGGGCAGACGCACCGCGTCTTTTTCTGTGGTGACAAGTTGAGCGGAAAGTGCCGCTGCTTCGATTTCCAGACGTTTCATCAGGGCCTCCGTCAACGGCTGATGGTCGGTGAGAGCTTCGGCGCGGATCAATTCCGCGCCTAGATCCCGCAACGTCCAGAAGAACTTTTCGGGATGGCCTATTCCTGCAAACGCCAGAACACGCAGGCCAGCCCAGTCCATGCCGGTTTGTAGAGGCTTCAGTTGGGCGGTTGCCCGTGGGACCATCAGGTCACCGTGCCAGGTCTTGGAGAAATGGCCCTGTGCCGTGGGGTCGCCGATCGAAATCAGAAGGTCGGCGCGGGACAATCCTTCCGGCACGGGTTCGCGCAGTGGTCCGGCCGGCAGTACCCGACCGTTCCCGAAACCCCTTGCGGCGTCGACCACGACAATACTGAGGGTCTTTGCGACCGAAGGGTTCTGAAATCCGTCGTCCATCAGGATGACTTCGGCACCGGCTGTCTCGGCCGCGGCGACGCCCGCGGCACGGTCCTTTGCCACCCAGGTTGGCGCAAAAGCGGAGATCAGCAGAGGCTCGTCGCCGACTTCCTCGGCTGTGTGCCTTCGTTCATCGACCTGAAGCGGACCGGCTGCACTCCCGCCGTAACCCCTTGACACAACATGGACCTGATGCCCCTTCAGGCGCTCGATCAAGGCAATGACAGTTGGTGTCTTGCCTGTTCCGCCGACGTTCAAGTTGCCAACGCAGATGACCGGAACGTGGGGCGCAAAAGCCGGCGGCTGCGTAACTCGCCGACGTGTGCCGGCGGCGTAGAGGGCGCCAAGCGGCGACAACAGCCGCGCCTGCCAGCCGGGATCGCCCGGTGGATTGCTCCAGAATCGTGGAGGCCTCATGTTCCGGCCTCGCGTTCGTCCAAAGCGACGTTGATCAGTTCGGCGAGACGCTCGACCACATGAGCACTCTCCGTGGTGACCCGCCATCCGGCCTGGGCGAGTTCTGCGGCCTTGTCCGGCGCGAGAAGCCTTTGGACCGCCTCGCCGAGTTCAGTCGCGTTGCCAATCCGAATGCAGGCGTTCGCTGTCGCGAGATTCTGAAAGCGTGAGGCTGCGGTTCCGGTATGGGGGCCATGAAGAACCGCGGAGCCTAGCGATGCGGGTGCGTAAGGATCCGAGGGCGTGGCTTCCGAATCCAAGGTTCCGCCGACAAATGTAACCGGAGCGAGCCGATACCACAGTCCGTGCTCTTCCCTGCCGTCTGCGACCAGAACCTGAATAGTGTCATCGACGCAATCGCCTACAGAGCTCTGCGCGACTTCCCAGCCCTTGTCCGAAAGCCTGCTGGCAATAGAGTTGCCCTGCTCAGTCGGCGATGGAATGATGACCAGGAGCAACCGATGCGCAAAGCGGAAAGCACTCCGGTGTGCTGCTTCAACGCTGTCGATTTCCGCCTCAGTCACATCGGCAGCCAACCAGACGGGACGACCGCGCAGTAGCTTTGCCGTTTCGTCGCGTTCGGTTTCACTGCACGGCAGGGCGAAGGTCGTATCGCTAAGGGGGCCGGTCACTTCGGTCCGGATCCCTTTGTGCAGATGTCTGTGTAGAACCTCGGCATCCGCCGCCGATGCGGCGAGGCATGCATCGAACTCGGCAAGGAGCGGTGACGACAGGTAGGATAGCCGTCGTCGGGCGGCTAGGCCGCCGCGACGGGATGCTGCAAGATAGAGCGGCATTCCGCGTTTTCGGGCCGCGTGGACAAGGTTGGGACGGTCCGGAGTTCCAAGAATGATCCCAACGTCGGGATGCCAGTAGTCCAGGAACCTGGCGACCGATCCGGAGGTTTCACCGGGTGCAAGTTGATGAATTGATTGGCTTGCCACTGGTGGAACCAGCGCACCAGCCTGGACTGTTGTGACCAGCACGTGAAATGCTTCACCCCGCGTTTTCTCAAGTTCTTGCGCGATGGCTGGAGCCGCTCCTGCCTCTTCCGGTGTCTCGGCATGCAGCCATAAGAGGTATCCGTCCGGACGCGCTCGGCTGGGATGTCCAAGACGCTCGGTTGCCTGTGGCTCCTCGCGGTCGCGGCCGCGTGAAAGCGATATGTCCCGTAAACGCCCGGCGGCGAAGAGAAGGCGGGAAACCAGCCTTGGAGTCCTGCTGGTCAGTTGCCCAGCTCCTCGGTTGAGGAGGCCGCGAGTTCTTCGTCGCGGAGGCGGTGGATGTGCGCGATGTAGTAGCGCATGTGGGCGTTGTCGACCGTGCGCTGAGCCTCGGATTTCCATGCGTTGTAAGCGCTTTGGTAGTCGGGATACATTCCCACGATGTGAATGTCCTCGACATCCTTGAACACGTTCTTCGACGGATCGACCAGTTCGCCGCCGAAGACAAGATGCAGTCTCTGGGCCATTCGCTACTCCTGCTGTTCCGCGCGCGAGGCTAACGTTTCACGTTCTGGGGTCAAGCGTGGGAAAACGTGTTATTCACGGCTGACGACAAGGGGAGAAACGAATGCGCGTTCTGCTTCTGGGAGCGACGGGAACAGCGGGGCGCGCCACCCTGACAGCGCTTGCCGATGCCGGGTACGATGTGGTGGCGCTCTACCGGGGCGATGAGCCCCCGATCCCGGAAAGCGAACGCATTTCTTTCAGAAAAGCAGACGTTTCCGCCCCCCTCTCCCTGAAACATGATGGCATTCGAGGCGAGCGCTTCGACGCGCTTGTCACTACGCTAGCTTCGCGAACGGGGGTGCCGGAAGAGGCTTGGGCGATCGACCACCGGGCGAATGCCGAGGCGTTGCGGCAGGCCTGCGAAGCGGGGGTGACACGGGTTGTGGCGCTGTCCGCGATCTGTGTCCAGAAACCGATGCTGGCCTTCCAGTTCGCCAAGCTGGCCTTCGAGGACGAACTGGTGAAATCCGGTGTCGACTATTCCATCGTAAGACCCACGGCTTTCTTCAAATCTCTGTCCGGGCAGATCGAGAGGGTGAGAAACGGTAAGCCATTTTTATTGTTCGGAAACGGGGAGTTGACGCGCTGCAAGCCGATCAGTGACCGGGACCTGGGGCGGTTCATGGCGCTGTGCCTGACGGATGCAGACAAGGGTAACCGCGTCCTGCCGATCGGCGGGCCGGGGCCTGCGATCAGCCTGAAGGACCAGGGCGAGGAACTTTTCCGGCTGTCCGGACAACAGCCCCGGTTCCGGCATTTGCCTGTCGGGATTTTCGACGCGATCGGAACGGTTCTGCGTTTGGGCGGCCATGTCTCGAAAGGATTTAAAACTAAGGCAGAGCTGGCCCGGATCGGAAAATACTATGCCACCGAGTCCATGCTGGTCTGGGATGCTGGGAAGAGACGTTATGACGCCGATGCAACGCCGGAATTCGGAGAAGATACGCTGTTTCAGCACTATGCCAAAGTGCTCTCAAAAGGACAGTCCGTCGACCTTGGGGCGCATCGCGTGTTCGGAAGCTGAGCGCACGCAGGCAACGGGCGTACGGTGGCGTTACTTCGAAACGCTTTGGAATGTTAACGGCCATATTTTGTTGGGGAGTGAGAGGCGGCCGCAAGGCGGCAAACCGTATGCAAAGCGTCGGCAAAGCGTATGGCAATGGTATGTCGCCCCGGCCACCGTCCCACCACATGCTGTGCAACCGTTAACTAAGGTAAACGGGGCATTAAGGTTCATGTCCGCCAAGATCGTCTGCCCGCGTGACGTCAGCTGGGAACGGGCGCGGCCTCGTGCAGAAGTCCCTTCGCTATCAGAGCGGACCAGAACGCCGACGGGATCGGTGTTTCGAACCATTGGAGGACCTGCCGAAGTTCGCCTTTGTCGCGCGGACCGGGGATGACCGAAGTGACGACCTGGTTGGCCAGAGGAAACTGAAGCGCGGCGGCGGCCAAGGGGATCGAGAATTCGTCGGCCAGCGCACCCAGTGCACGGGCCTTCTCGACGACCTCGGCAGGAGCTTTGGCGTAGTTCCACGTATCGCGTCCAACGAGGATACCGGAATTGAACGGGCCGCCACAGATGATGGTGGTACCCGCTGCCTTGCAGGCGGGGAAGAGCGTGTCGAGCGCCGTCTGTTCCAGAAGCGTGTAGCGGCCCGCCAGCAGAAAAACGTCCCAGTCGCCGACGCCAAGCGCGTCTTCGCAAACCTGGTTTTCATTGACGCCCAGTCCGATTGCCTTGACGTTTCCGGCCCGACGCAACTCGTCCATGGCCCGGTAGCCGCCTTCGGCAAGATCGCGGAAATGGCGCTCGTTCTCGGCACCATGCTGGAAAGCCCCGATGTCATGGGCCAACAGGATGTCGATGCGTTCCAGTCCGAGGCGCTGCAGGCTGTCTTCATAGGCGCGCATGATCCCGTCGTATCCGTAGTCGTAGACAACGTGGAACGGCAGCGGGTCGATCATGCCGAAATCCATCGGGTTCTCGACGGCCCCGGGACGCAGAAGCCGTCCGACCTTGTCGGACAGGATGTAGTCGGTGCCGCGCAGCACGTCGCCCATCACCCGTTCCGAACGCCCGAACCCATACCAGGGCGCGGTGTCGAAATAGCCGATCCCCGCCTGACGCGCGGCCTCGATCAGTTCGACTGCCTGACTGTTGTCCAGATCGACGAAATTCCCGCCCAGCGGCGCCCCGCCAAGACCGAGCGTGTCGATCATCAATCCGGTGCGTCCGACCTGACGTTTTTCCATCGTTCTCCTCCTGCGTGTTTTGGTATGTACTGTGGAACCATGTCTTGCACTGGATTTCCAGATGCCGAGACCGATTGCTCGATCCGCCGATCTGGCAGGGTTCGGGTTTGGCATACAAAAGCGAAAAGGTTCGAAAATGTCCGATACCCCGCGAAACCAGCAGACCGACACGCGCAGGATGAAGGCGATCCTTGTCCTTGCCGCGACGATCGCGTTCATCAGTGCGCCCATCTGGTCAAGCGGGTTCGGCGGCTTCAACCCAGACGATTTCCCGGTGCGCCTTGAGAACCCCGGGATTCAACCCGCGGGCTATGTCTTTGCGATCTGGGGGCTGATCTATCTCTGGCTTCTGGTTTCGGCCGCATTCGGTCTTTTCGCGCGCGCCGAAGACAGCGGCTGGGATGGGATGCGCTGGTGGCTGGCCGCGAGTCTTGCCATCGGCACGCCCTGGATCTCCGTGGCCAGTGTCAGCCCGGTCTGGGCGACGGTTCTCATTGTCGCGATGCTGATCCCGGCCCTGCTTGCGCTGCGCGTCACGCCGCCGGCCGACAAGTGGATGCTGCGCGCGCCCGTTGCGCTGTACGCCGGCTGGCTCAGCGTTGCCACGGCTGTCTCTTTCGGCGTTCTGCTGACTGGGTACGGCGCGCCGCTGTGGGCCTGGGTTGTCCTGCCGGTCGCGATTCTGGGCGCGGCGTGGTTTCAGGTTGGGCGTGCCGGTGCGCCGCTTTACGGCCTGGCGGTTGCCTGGGGGCTTGCCGGGATCGTCGTGCGCAACCTGTCGGTGGGCGATGCGGTGCCCGCGATGGGGGCGGCTGTTCTGGTGGTGGCGATGATTGCGGCGGCTGTTTCCTCGGCCCGCCAGGCGGAGTGACCGAGCCGGAAGCGGAGCGGGTTATGCCAGTGCGTCGATGATCCGGGGGTGCAGGGCGCTTGCCGCTGTCACGACGCCTGCTGTCTGCCGAGCCACGCTGTTGAACGTCAGCGCCGATCCGTGGCGGTCGGTGACTTTCGCTCCGGCCTCGGTGGCGATGAGCGCGCCGGCGGCAATGTCCCATTCCCAGGCCGGGCGGAGCGTCAGCATCGCGTCAAACCGCCCTTCGCCGACCAGTGCCAGGCGGTAGGCCAGCGAGGGGCGGAAGTGGCGCTCGAAGGTGGGGACGCCGCGTTTCCAGAACCTGTCCTGCATGGTGACGCGGGGGGTGAGAACCGTGGCGCGGTCAAGGTCATCCGAAGTGCTGGCCCTGAGCGGGGTTCCGTTGAGCGTGGCACCCGAATCCACGGCGGCGCAGTAGAGCTTGTCGCGGACCGGGAGGTAGACGCAGGCGGCCGTGACGCGCCCGTTCTCGGCCACGGCCAGCGAGTGCGCCCAGGTCGGTTCGCCCGCCACGAAGGCGCGGGTGCCGTCGATGGGGTCGACGATGAAGACGCGGGAGGCGGCCAGGCGCGCCGGATCGTCTTCGGTCTCCTCGCTGACCCAACCATAGTCTGGGCGGGCGCGCAGGAGTTCGGTTTTCAGGTAGGTGTCGACGGCGAGATCGGCCTCGGAGACCGGATCGTCGCCGCCCTTGTCCCAGACCTGCGGGTCTTCGCGCCAATAGCGGCGCGCGATCCGGCCCGCTTCGATCGCGGCTTCGGTCAGGAGGTCGAGGTCAGTCGCCGGCAACGGTGAGCCCTTCGACGAGAAGAGAGGGAACAACGCGGGAGGTCCAGTGGCGAGCGTCGTTGGCCGGGCGGATCGAAACCAGCATCTCGAGCAGGTTGCCGGCGATGGTCAGTTCGTTGACCGGATAGGCGATCTCGCCGTTTTCGATCCAGAATCCGGAGGCGCCGCGGGAGTAGTCGCCCGTGGTCGCGTTGATCGAAGAGCCGATCAGCGATGTGACCAGAAGGCCAGTGCCCATGTCGCGGATCAGGTCGCCGCGGGACTGGTCGCCTTCTGTCAGCGCGATGTTCGACACTGTGGGCGAGGGCGGCGCGGAGGTGCCGCGCGCTGCGTTGGCGGTGCTGTCCATGCCCAGCTTGCGGGCGGTGGCAAGGTCGAGTGTCCAGCCGGTGAGCACGCCGTTTTCGACGATCTGGCGGGCGCGGGTGGGCAGGCCCTCGGCGTCGAAGGGTTTTGAGCCACCTACGCGGACACGGCGCGGGTCTTCGGTGATCGACAGGCCTGCGGGCAAGATCTGTTCTCCCAGTTTGTCCTTGAGCCAGG
Source organism: Silicimonas lutimaris (assembly GCF_047314965.1). NCBI lineage: Bacteria > Pseudomonadati > Pseudomonadota > Alphaproteobacteria > Rhodobacterales > Paracoccaceae > Silicimonas > Silicimonas lutimaris. Next base: position 83,510 of record NZ_JBLBVK010000057.1, read on the forward strand.
AACTGCCGCGCGCGACGGCGCTGCCGTTCGAGGCCTGCAGCAGGTGGCCGATCAGGCCTGATGCGACGCGTTCGTCATAGAGCACCGGGTAGGCGCCGGTTTTCGGCTTGCGCGGCTTTGCGCGTGCCAGCGTACGTTCGGCGGCGATGCGCCCCACCTCTTCGGGTGAGGGCAGGTCGCCGCGGTAGATGCGGCTCTCGCCGAAATAGTCGCGTTCCATCCCCGTGCCTTCACCGGTGATCGCGACCGTCGAGAGCCAATGAGACGACCGGGCATACCCGCCCGCGAAACCGTTGGTAGCGGCAAGGTGGACGGCGGTATTCGAGAAACCGGCAGAGGCGGATTCAACCTGGCTGATCCCGTGATGGCTAAGAGCCGAAGCCTCGGCGGCAAGCGCCGCTTCCTGAAGCATCGCCGGATCCGGTTCGGGCGCGGTTTCGACGAGGTCCAGCCAGTCGGCGGACACGTCGGTTGCCAGTTGGGACGGGTCGGCGAGGCCGATGAAGGGATCTTCCGGCGCAAGCCGCGCCATGGCAACGGCGCGCTCGGCCATTTCCGAGATGGTTCGTTCTGACGTGTCGGAGGCGGAGACGCAGGCCTGCCGTTTTCCGATCAGGACCCGAAGCCCGATGTCGACGCCTTCGGACCGTTCGGCATGTTCAAGGGCTCCGGCCCGAACCTCGATCGACAGGGACGCGCCCGAGGTGGCGATTGCATCAGCGCTTTCGGCGCCAGCCTTGCCGGCTGCGTCGAGAAGGGCGGCTGTTAGAGAGGACAGATCGTGCATGGCGCTCCTGCGGGTTTGTTTCGGAGGTAGTCCCGCGGGTCGGGAACTGCAAGTCGGCAAGGCAGCGTCAGGCGTTGTTCAACATGTCGAAACGGCGGCGTTCCAGCGTCGCACGCTCAGGCTGTCCCGCCGCGTCGCAGAGCTCGGGGGAGAAGAGCCGGGCACCTGCCAGCTCTTGGTAGGCCGCGTCGATCCGGGCCAGTGCCTCGGCGGGCGGGATGTCGGGGTGGACGGCGATTCGGCCGTGGACGACCTTGTGTTCTTCGGTCTCGTGCCGTTCGTGCTGGACGCTTTCGTCGCGCCAGCAATTGGCACAGAGGTGATAGACGCTGGAGGTGTGCGAATACACGCAGAGGCCCGCATCCAGCCGGTCGTTCACGGCACTGACCGCGTCGCCGTCGCCCTGCGTGGCGGAGAAGTGGTAGAAGTGGAAGTTGCCGCGCCGGATGGTGGCGAGGTGGGGGAAAAGAGCGATCTTGTTCTCGCCATAGAGGTGGTAGGTGATCGCCGCCGTCAAAGAGGATGGTATCGCCGTAGTCGGTGCCGATCTCGGGCGCGTACATCACGCTGCGCACGATGCCGTGGCAGGGGCTGAGACGCTGGACCCAGATGTTTTCCTGAAGGCCGGGATCGTCGTTTTCGGGGCCGCGTTCGGCGAGCGGATATTGGGCGACGCGGACCTTGCAGGCTGGATAGCCGCCCTCGGGCAGGCCGCTGTTCGCCAACTCTAGTTTGTTGCCCATGGCGCGCCAGACCTCGATGGCGGTCTGGCCGTCGCCCGCGCCCGTGGCGCAGATGCCAAGGTTCCAGCGGGCGGCTTCGGAGCCGCCGGACGGATGGAGTTCGATGGCGCGGCGGTTGGCGGCAATGCCCACAGCGAAACGGGCGCGGGTCTTGCACCAGAGACCGTAGCCGTAATGTGCGTCGCTGCTGTCCGGAGCGAGTTCGATGAGCCGCCTGTAGGCGCGTTCGGCCACCTGATCGTGCTGGCGGGCCATCAGGCGTGCGGTCTGGGCCAGTGCTTCGGCGACCGGTTTCTCTCTGTCGGTGTTCCGGTTCTTCAACTGTAGCTCGGTCAGGCGCGCGATCATCCGGGCAAAGACCGGGGCTTCGGGTGGCGGCGCGTTCAGGTCGTCGATGTCGCGCGCTTCCTCCATGAGGCCCCCCATGTAGGCGATCAGCGCGCCGTCGCTTTCATGGGCGTCGAAGATCCGGCCGTAGAGACGCGCGGTCTCGTCATGGGGCAGGACCCCCTCGCCAAGGATAAAGAGAAGGTCCGAGGCGGCCTTTCGGTCGCTCGCCTGTTTCCCGATCAGGCCCCGCAGAACAGCGAGGACGGCCTCGGGGCCGTCCTCTTGCGCTTTTCGGGCTTTCTTCAGCAGCCTTTCTGCGCCGAACATCGCGGCGAGGGCCTTACTTGATGCGCTGGCCGTTCGCCAGGATCGAACCGTCCTCGTTGACCTCGATGGTCGAGACCAGCGTGTCGGGGCCTTCGCCGGGCCGGGCGAAGAGGCCCAGCATCATGCGCGCGCCCATCGCCTGGTCTTCTGGGACCAGCCCCATGCCCACCAGCGTGTCCAGCAGCGTGTTGCCACCCTTCAGCATCAGGTTGGCGGTGCCGGACGGGACGGGCATGCCCATCGCGTTGTTGAATGCGAAGTCACCATCGCCGGTCAGTTCGGCGCCCGCGAGCTTGAGCTGGATCGAGTTGATATCAAGCGACTCGATGGTGCCCGGAGGGGCGGCGTTCATGTTCTCCGCATACTCCGGCGATGTGAAATCCTCGGTCAGGATCACCGAACCTCCAAGGTCTACGACCAACGTGGCCGGGTCGCGGGGCAGCTGTCCCGCCGGGTCGAACATGCTCCAGAGGATGTTGTCGATCTGGAGCCCTTCCAGCGTCATGACGATACCGAAGTCCTGCTCGGCATCCGGGTTCGGAACCATCGGCATGATGATGCGGCCTTCGGATTTCGCCATGGCGAAGGTAAGTGGCATCGGGAACGGGATGGCGGAGCCGCCGACGGTCATGGCGATACCGTTGGTGATGCCGCCGTAGTTCAGACCGTCCATGCCGAAATTGACGTCGATGGTGCCGCCTTCGGCAGCGGCGGCAAACTCCATGCTGCCCTCCGGGCCATCGGCTGCGAACTCGAACGTGGAAGGCCCGTAGGTTCCCGTACCGGACTGCGAGAGACCGGCCTGCGCCATTGCAGCGGCGGACATATTCATCTCGATGTCGGCAAAGGTGCCGCGGACGGCCTGGGTCAGGTCGGACATCGACAGGCGGAAGTTTCCGCTGCCCTCGGCCGGATCGTCAAAGGACATGTTCATGGCGATGGACGCGACCGTCGATTCGGATTCGTAGGCGCGAATGTCGCCGGATTTCAGCGACATGAAGCCTGTGATGCCGGAGGCGACCATGTCGATGGTGAGCGGCATGTCGGCGGGCACTTCGTCGCCTTCAATAGTGAAATCGCCCAAAGACATGGTGGGATAATCGAAGTCGTAGCGCAGGTTCGCCGGATCGCCGGAGGCGATCAGCATCGCCCCAGGCTGGCTGAGCGTGAAACCGACCTTACCCTTTTTGCCGTTGGGGTCGGTTATGTCCATGTCGAAGGGCATGGTGTCGGGCATGGTGATGCGGACCGTGCCGTCGCCCTGCTCGGTGAAGGAAATATCCCCGATATTCAGAGCCATGGTTCCGCCTTCGACATTGAAGGTCGTGGACAGATCGTTGATCGTCAGAGTGCCACCCGACTGGTTCTGACTACCTGTGGAAACCGTTGCGCCATAGCTGTCGAGCAGGTCCTGCCAGTCGGTCCAGACGTCCTGTGCGGTCACATCGGCGAGGGCCGGGGCTGCAATCAGCGCCATCGCGGACGTCGTGGTGAGAACTCTTTTAAAGGTCATGTCATTTATCCGGTGCAATTGTGGGTGGTCGCCGCCACATTCGATATGACCTCGCGGAGGGTCAAGGCCGGGCTGTTCCTTTGGCGACGGACGCATTAAGCGTGACCGTGATAGCACGCAGTAAGGCAAAATGGGGGCAGAAATGACTGTAGATGGCAAAACCGTGATGATCACCGGCGCCAGCAGGGGGATCGGCGAGGCTGCCGCCCGTGAATTTGCCAAGGCGGGAGCGCGCGTGATCCTTACGGCGCGCGGAACGGACGCAATCGAAAGGATCGCCGCCGAGATCGGGGAGGCCGCCATCGCGGTTCCCTGCGATGTCAGCCGATACTCGGATGTCGAGGCCGCCGTCGCCGCCGCGCGCGACGCATTTGGCCCGGTCGACATCCTGATCAACAACGCCGGGGTGGTGGAGCCGATTGCGCATCTGGCGGGCTCCGATCCCGAGGCGTGGGGGCAGGTGATCGATATCAACCTCAAGGGCGTCTACTACGGGATGCGGGCCGTGCTGCCCGAGATGATCGCCCGCGGCGGCGGTACGATCCTGACGGTGTCGTCGGGCGCGGCGCATAATCCGGTCGAGGCCTGGTCGCATTACTGCGCCTCGAAGGCAGGCGCGGCGATGCTGACGCGCATGGTGGACAAGGAGAACCGCGAGGACGGAATCCGCGCCATCGGGCTGTCGCCGGGTACGGTGGCGACGGAAATGCAGCGCGAGATCAAGGCCAGCGGGATCAATCCGATCAGCAAGCTGGAGTGGTCGGATCACATTCCGCCCGAATGGCCGGCGAAGACCCTGCTGTGGATGTGTACGGGCGACGCGGACGCGTTCGTGGGCGAGGAAATCTCGCTTCGCGAAGAAGCGATCCGCCGCAGAGTGGGGCTGATCGCATGATCGATGTCGAAGACGAAGGGGCGCTGCGGATCATCACGCTGGACCGGCCCGACAAGGCCAATGCTCTGACCCGCGAGATGCTGGCCGCGCTGGCCGATACGGTGGAACGCGCGGCGGCGGATCCCGCTGTGAAGGTGGTTGTTCTGACCGGGCGTGGAAAGGTCTTTTCCGCGGGCGCGGACCTCGACGAGGCGCGCGCGGGTCTGGCCACGGACGGGGTTTGGGAGCGGCTGTCGGGAGCGATTGCCGATTCGCCGATCCTGACCATCGCGGCGCTGAACGGCACTGCGGCGGGCGGGGCGCTGGGCATGGTGCTGGCCTGCGACCTGAGGATCGCGGTGCCTGGCGCAAAGATATTCTACCCGGTCATGAAACTGGGCTTCTTGCCTCAACCCTCCGATCCCGGTCGTCTTGCCGCGCTGGTCGGTCCGGCCCGGGCCAAGCTGATCCTGATGGGGGGCGCGAGGATCGAGGCGCCCGAGGCGCTGGCCATTGGGCTAGTCGATCGGCTGGCGGAGGACCCGGTGGCCGAGGCGCGCGCGCTCGCCGCCGATGCCATGGGAGCGGACCGTTCACATGTGGAGGCGATCAAGGAGATGCTGAGCTGACGGGAGGCGCCGTCAGCGCTGGCGACGTTTTCCGGGCGTTTTCGAGTGAAACGCGGGGGGGCGTTTTGCAATCCACAGTATGAATTTCGCAAGCCTTGGGTGGGTGCGCAGAGCTTCGATCGTGTGGTATTCGCGGGCAAGCTCGGTCTCGGTCAGCGTCGCGTGGATCTCGTTGTGGCAGATCTGGTGCAAGAGCACCGTCGGCCCGCCTTTGCCTCCGCGAAGTTTCGGGACAAGATGGTGCAGGCTTTGCCGGGCCTCGGGCGGGATGGGCCGGTCGCAGAGAGGGCAGACGGGATCGCTCATGGAGATGAGTCTGGCGTGAAAACCGTGACTGACAAGTGCGATGCCCTTGTGATCGGGGCTGGACCCGCCGGACTGGCGGCCGCCGAGAGGCTGGGCGCGCGGGGCCTGCGGGTTCTGGTGGCCGAAGCCATGCCGTCGGTTGGGCGCAAGTTCCTGATGGCCGGCAAGTCAGGGCTGAACATTACCAAGGCCGAAGCGATGGAGCCGTTCCTCGCCCGGTTCTCGGACGGCTCGCAGGCCTTGAAGGACGCCATTCGCGGATTCGGGCCCGAGGAGGTGCAGCATTGGGCCGAGAGCCTGGGTCAGCCCGTGTTCACCGGTTCGACGGGCCGCGTCTTTCCTGAGGCGATGAAGGCCTCGCCCCTGCTTCGGGCATGGCTGAGGCGATTGGCAGAGGCGGATGTGAAGATCGAAACACGGATGCGCTGGACCGGCCGGGATGGTGCCGACTGGCTGTTCGATACACCCGGCGGAGAGCGGCGCGTTCGCGCCCGTGCGACGGTTCTGGCGATGGGCGGCGCAAGCTGGCGGAGGCTTGGATCGGACGGGGCCTGGGCCGAGGTGCTGGGCGTTCCCGTCGCTCCGTTCAAGCCATCGAATGTCGGGCTTCGCATTGGCTGGTCGGAGCACATGGCGGTGCATATCGGTGCCCCGGTCAAGGCTGTGCGCCTGATGGCGGGCAATATCGAGAGCCGGGGCGAATGGGTGATTTCGGCGGGCGGCATGGAAGGCGGCGGGGTCTACGAGGTGTCGATGGCGGTTCGCGACGGCGCGCCGCTGTTCATCGACCTGATGCCTGATCTCGACCTGCTTGACGTCGAGACGAGGCTGGAGAAACCGCGCGGCAAGGCAAGCATCTCGAACCATTTGAGAAAGGCCCTGGGAATGTCGGAGGTGCAGAGGGCCTTGCTGATGGAATGGGGGCGGCCCTTGCCGGAGGGGCCAGCCTTGGCGCGGCGCATCAAGGCGCTGCGGGTTCCCGTGGCCGGGACCATGCCGCTGGACCAGGCGATCTCGACGGGCGGTGGCGTTTCGTGGGATGCATTGGAAGGCTTCATGCTGAAGGCGCTGCCGGGTACGTTCGTGGCGGGCGAGATGCTGGACTGGGAGGCGCCGACAGGAGGATATCTTCTGACAGGATGCCTTGCCACCGGGCGCGCGGCGGGCGACGCTGCCGTGGATTGGCTGGACGTGGGCTCGCATTGACCGGGGTCAAGGCCTTCCTTGCATGGTCGTGGCATGCACGTTGGGCGATTTTCGAAAAAAGGGGATTGTCATGGATGATGTGGAGAAACTGCTGAAGGGCACGGTCGAGCAACTCGACAAGCTCTTGAACGCGCGGAATGTGCTGGGTGATCCGATCGAGCGCGGTAATGCGACCGTCTATCCGATCGTGAGTTTCGGTTTCGGCTTCGGCGCCGGCGGCGGAACGGGTGGCAAGTCGGGCAATACCGGCGGCACGGGCGCCGGGGGCGGGATCAAGCCGATCGGCGCGATCATCATCGACGAGGACGGCGCGCGGGTGGAAGGCATCCATGGCGCAACCTCCGAGATCATCGGGGTGGTGAGCAAGGCGGCGTCGAAGGCGATCGACAAGGCCGCTGAAGTGTCCGGGCGCAAGGGGCCACCTCCGTCCGAGACCGCCTGACGGCCCATGCTGGTTGTCTGGGCGATCCTGGGGGTCGTCGGGCTTCTGTTCCTGCTCATCGTCATCGTCGTGGCGACACCGATGCACCTGCGGTTGGTGGCGGAAGCCGGAGACCGGTTTGACGTCGAAGCCGAGGTTCGCGTGCTTTGGGGGCTCGCGCCGCGTTTGTCGCTGAAGGCGGAGCGCCACGGGCACCGGGTGGCCAAGGTTCTTCGCAAACCCCGAAAGCGGAAGCCGGTGCGCCGGCATGAACAGCAGGAAGAGCTTGACGTTGGCGACAGGATCACCGCCGCCGAGGTTTCGCGGCTGCTGACGGCCTTGCCCGAGGCGGTTCTGATCGCCTTGCGGCGAATCCATCTCGACCGTCTCAGCCTGCGGGCCGTGTTCGGGTTCGACGATCCCGCGGATACCGGGCAGGTCTTTGGCCAGTTGACGCCCTGGATCTACGGGGTGCCGCGGGAAAGGTGCGATGTTCAGGTCAGGCCGGATTTCGACGGAAAACGTTTCGAGGGGAGTGCGGAGGTCGCGGTTCACCTGACGCTGCTGGCGGTGGCTTGGCCACTGTTGCGGCTGGTGCTTCTGATCCGGGGGGGCGGGGAATGAGTCTGAGGCTGGATGCCGTTCAGACCCATGGCGGCTGGCGCTTCGCGGTGCTTTGCGAGGCGGTTGTCCGGGCACGGCATCTTGGCGGCGGCATCTTCGGCACCGGCACCAAGCGGCCCGTGGCGGTCGTGTTCCACGACGGAGAGACGCTGACGGCAATGGATTTCCGGGGTCGGGCGCTGGACGTGGAGACGCTGGAGCGGAATTGCCCCGGCCTGAGCGCGGCCTTCGCAGAGGATCAGGGATCGGGAGACCAGTCGATCAAGGGGCCGGCTGGTACGATGCCCAAAGGGTTTCGCAGTTCGGACGGCGAGAAATAACCCTGCTTGTAGACCCAGAAGCGCACGGTTTCGGCGACGCCCGGCATGGCGTAGATGCGCCGGGCGTAGCGCCAGAGCGCCGGGTAATCCATGATCCGGCGGATGTTGCACTTGAACGCATAGTGATAGGCCACGTCGAAGCGGGCGAGCGTGGGGAAGAGGCGCAGGTCGGCCTCGGTAAAGCTGTCGCCCGCGAGCCAGTCATGGCCGCTCAGGCGGTCTTCGATGGCGTCGAGCGTGGCGAAGACCTGGGCCACGGCCTCGTCATAGGCCTCTTGTTTCCGCGCGAACCCTGCGCGGTAGACGCCGTTGTTGACGGTTGCGTAGATGCGGTCGTTCCAGGCGTCGATTTCGGCACGATGTGCTGAGGGATAGAGATCGGGGCCGCGACCGAAGAGGCCGAACATGCGGATGATGTCGGCGGATTCGTTCGAGACAATCTGTTCGGTCCTGCGGTCCCAGAGAACGGGAACGGTCAGCCGGCCGGTGTAACCGGGCCGCTGGCGGGCATAGACCTGGTGGACGGCTGTCACGCCCAGTTCGGCATCGGCGTATTCGCCTTCGGTGTCATAGACCCAGCCCTGATCGGTGCGGCGGGGGCGCGCGTAGGAGACGGAGATCGCGTCGTCGAGGCCGAGGATCGTGCGGGCCAGCAGGGCACGGTGCGCCCAGGGGCAATTCCATGCGACATAGAGGTGATAGCGTCCGGGGTCGGGAGTATAGGGACCGTCGGGCGTGATCCAGTCGCGGATCTTCGCCTCGGCGCGTTTGAAATGGCCGCCCTCGGTCGTGTCGGGTCCGGGGTCGTCCGCGTGGTAGGTGCCGTCGATCATCACGCCCATGGCAGGTCTCCGATTCATCGTGAGACAAGATAGCCTGCAGAGTATTAATTGCGACGCACAGGAGATGTGCTGAACTGTCGATCGATGCCGCCGGCGAATTTCCCGCCAGAACGGGGAAACGGGATGAACTGCAAGCGTCTATATACCGACGAGGACTTCGAGAGCGTGATCGTTCAGTTTCCCTGAGCGATTACCGCGCCTGGGCTCTTTCCCATGCCGGCCGCCCCGATATGCGGCCCAGGTAGGTTCTCAGACCGTCCGACGGTTCGAACTTGGCGTTGATCGCCCAGTTGATCGTGTGGGCGGCAATGATGTCGGCGATGGTGAAGGAGTCTCCGGCGAAGAATTCGGAATCGCCAAGCAGGATTTCGAATTTCCGCCCTGCGTCGGCGAAATCGTCGCGGAGCCAAGGCTTGATCTCGGGGTGACGGCGTTCTTCCGGCAGGACGAACGTGTGCCGCGCGGCCATCCAGAGCGGTGCTTCCATCTCGGAAAGGACAAAGTTGATGCGGGCATCCATCATGGCGCGTGCGGGCGTGCCTGCGGGATAGGTGAAGCGTCCGGCCTTGTCGGCGAGATAGTGCAGGATCGCCAGGGAATCCGGGACGATGATGTCTCCGTCGGTCAGCACCGGGATTTGCCCGAGTGGGTTCAGCTTGGTGACGGCCTCGGAACGGGGCATCTCCGGCAGGTGTTCGTAGTCGAGGCCGAGTTCCTCGGCCAGCCAGAGCGCGCGAAAGGTGCGCGAGCGTGTTGCGCCGATTATCTTCAGGGTCATCTTCTTGCCAATCCTGCAATCTTGAGAAGTGTGCGTTCCATCACCGCCATGTCCGGCACGTTCGCTGCCGAGCGCAGCGTCAGGTCGGTATCCAGCAGAAGACCGAGCGCGCGTTCGAGCTTGTACATGCCCCAGTGCGAGGCCTGCCGCTGGATCCGGTCGCGCCGGGGACCGAATACCGGCGGACGCAGCTTGCCGATGCCGGAGCCGGGACCGCCGGGGTCGGAGGCCACGGTGTGAAGTGTCCTGAAGTGCCGGTTGGCGCCGATGCAGAGCGCCACGGCGCCGACACCCTGCGCTTCCAGCCGCCGCAGGACCGGACCGATTTCCTGGGGCTTGCCCTCGGCGGCGATGTTGAGGACGTCGTCGATCCCGGCCTCGATCGAGGCGGGCGCCGAGAGGGCGATCTCGTCGGGCGTGAGCGGCGTGTCGTCGCCCAGCTTGTAGAGCGCGATCTTTTCCAGTGTCTGGCGGAAGTCGCCCGGATCGATCTGGCGCGACAGTGCCGTCAGAGCGCCCATCGCGTCGGAGGGGATGTTGCGCAGGCCTGCAGCGGACAATGCGGCTTCGATCTCCTCGCGGGAGGGCGGGTCGTCGTAGATGCCGGTGGCATAGGCGTTGGGATGATCTTCGAACAGCTTGCGAAGCCTGGATTTGGCGGCCAGCTGACCGGCGGTGACGATCACCTGGGCATCGCCGTCCTTCCAGTCGGAGAGGGCGGCAGCGATGGTGTCGGCCAGCCCGTCGCCAGCGTCTTCGACGAAGGCTACGCGCGGGCCCGGGAAGAAGCCCTGCGCCTTGATGGCGTCCGACAGAAGCGCGGGGTCTTTCCGGAGATCGGCGGCGGGGATGCGGGCAAGACGCATTTCCTCTTCGCCTTCCGGACCGATCAGGGCCTTGATCACCTCCTGCCGCCGAAGCGCGACGCGCATCGCGTCCGAACCGTAGATCAGCAGGCCCGTCTTCACGGGATCGGGCTTGCGGAAATAGGCGGGCGCGTCGCGGGTGGAGAGCTTCATAGAGCGTCGGCCCGAAGCACGATGTCCTGCAAGACCCGGTCCGCCAGAATCACCATCAGGCGCCGCCGCGCGTCTCGCCGTGCCGAGATCGTCGCAACGGTTGTGGATGTGGCGGAGTAGCCGGTGAAGCCGCGTTCGCTGCCCGTGAGCAATTCTGTCCCGTCGATCAGGCGCGTCAGGCGCCAGTCCACCCGGCCCGAGACGTTGTAGCGGCTGATCGTGCCATCGGGCAGGAAGCCCACCGCTTCTTCCGAAACGTAGATATCCGCCGTCATGCCCAGATCTGCGCCGGCGGGTTGGCCGAGCCTTTGTTCAAGGCGTTCGACAAGGGCGTAGCCTTCCTCGTCGGCCGGGGCGGCAAGATCGATTCGCCCGCGCAGCCCTTCGGCCCGCCCGCCCGGCGCATAGACCGGTTCGAACCCGCACGCCGAGAGGGCGGTGAGGCTGAGAAGCAGGGTTCTGCGGCTATACGACGACATTGACGATGCGGCCCGGCACGACGATCAGCTTCTTGGGCTGACCACCGGCCAGCGCCTTGACCACAGCATCGTCGGCCAGCACCAGCTTTTCAACCGCGTCCTTCGCCAGGTCCTTGGCCACGGTGATCTCGGATCGCCGCTTGCCGTTGATCTGGATCGGGAGCGTCACTGTATCCTCGACCAGCATCGCCTCGTCGGCCTTGGGCCAGGATGCGTCCGCGATCAGCCCTTCGGCCCCCTGCATCGCCCAGACTTCTTCGGCCAGGTGCGGGGTCATCGGCGACATCAACTGCGCAAGCGTCAGGATCGCCTGGCGGCGCGCGGCATGCGAAGCCTTTGATTTTGCAAGCGTGTTGGTGAAGGCATAGAGCTTGGCGATGGCCGCGTTGAAGCCGAAACTGTCGATGCCCATCGTCACGTCGTGGATCGCCCGGTGCATTTCCTTCAAGAGCGCCTCGTCGTCCGAACCGGTGTCGCCGCCTTCGGCGATTTCGGCCGAAATGCGATGGACGCGGGCGAGGTGCTTGAAGGCGGCCTCGGCGCCGGCGGAGGTCCACTCGACGTCACGCTCCGGCGGAGAATCGCTCAGCACGAACCAGCGCGCGGTGTCGGCGCCGTAGCGGTCGATGATGGCGACGGGGTCGACGACGTTGTTCTTGGACTTCGACATCTTGGCCGAGGGGATGATCTGAACCTCGGTCCCGTCCTTCAGGAAGCCCTTGCCGTCGCGCAGTTCGACATCCTCGGGGTAGTGATAGACCGGGCGGCCCTTTTCGTCGGTGGTCTGGTAGATCGCGTGGGTGACCATGCCCTGGGTGAAGAGCGCGTCGAACGGCTCCTTGGCGCTTTCGGGCAGGTGGCCGCAGATGTGCATCGCGCGGGCGAAGAAGCGCGAATACAGGAGGTGCAGGATCGCGTGTTCGATCCCGCCGATATACTGGTCGACGTTCATCCAGTAGGCGACGTCGTCGGCATCGGTGGGCGTCTGGGCCTGCGGGCAGGTGAAGCGCGCATAGTACCAGGACGAATCGACGAAGGTGTCCATCGTATCGGTTTCGCGGCGGGCCGGCTTGCCGCAGGACGGGCAGGGCACATCGCGCCAGGTGGGATGGCGATCCAGCGGGTTGCCGGGCTGATCGAAAGAGACGTCGTCGGGCAGGCGAACCGGCAGGTTCTCCTTCCGCTCGGGTACCACGCCACAGGTGTCGCAATGGACGACCGGGATCGGGCAGCCCCAGTAACGCTGGCGGGACAGGCCCCAGTCGCGCAGGCGGAACTTGGTGACGCCTGTGCCCCATCCGCCCTTTTCGGCGAAGTCGATGGTGGCGTCGATGGCCTCTTGCCCCGTGGCCACGTCGAGATCGGCGAAATGATCGATCCATTTCACCTTTTCCGTCTTCGGAGGAACGAAGGCTTCGGTCTGGACCGGGGCGGGGTTGTCGAGCGCCTGGAACGTGTCGATGACCGGCAGGCCGTATTTCCGGCAGAAGTCGAGGTCGCGTTGATCATGCGCAGGGCAGCCGAAGATGGCGCCCGTGCCGTAATCCATCAGGATGAAATTTGCGATCCAGACGGGCAGTTCCCAAGACGGGTCAAGGGGATGCCGCACGGTCAGGCCGGTGTCGAATCCCAGTTTCTCGGCTTTCTCCAGCGCCTCCTCCGTGGTGCCGCCCTTCTGGCAGGCAGCGCGGAAGGCGGCGACGTCCGGGTTTGTCTCGGCGAGTTGTTTCGCCAGCGGATGATCCGGCGAGATGCCCACGAAAGACGCGCCCATCAGCGTGTCGGGTCGCGTGGTGTAAACCTCGATCTCACCGCCATCCGTGCGTTCGAACGAGAATTGCAGGCCACGCGACTTGCCGATCCAGTTCTGCTGCATCAGCTTCACTTTCGCCGGCCAGTCGTCCAGACCGTCGATCGCGTCCAGGAGTTCCTCGGCGAAGTCGCTGATCTTGAAGAACCACTGGGTCAGCTCGCGCCGTTCCACCTCGGCGCCCGACCGCCAGCCCTTGCCGTCGATCACCTGTTCGTTCGCCAGAACGGTCATGTCGACCGGGTCCCAGTTCACCACCGCGTTCCGGCGATAGACCAGGCCCTTTTCCATGAAGTCGATGAACATGGACTGCTGCTGGCCGTAGTACTCGGGATCGCAGGTCGCGAACATGCGCGACCAGTCCAGCGAGAAGCCGAGCGGCTTCATCTGGTTCACCATCGTATCGATGTTGTCGTACGTCCAAGTCTTGGGATGGCCTCCGCTGGCCATCGCGGCGTTCTCGGCCGGCATTCCGAAGGCGTCGAATCCCATCGGGTGCAGAACATTGTGCCCGGTTGCCCGCTTGTAACGCGCAACCACGTCGCCCATCGTGTAGTTCCGCACGTGCCCGATATGGATGCGGCCCGACGGATAGGGGAACATCTCCAGCACATAATACTTGGGCCGCGTCTCGTCCCGCGTCGCACGAAAAGTCAGCGCCTTGTCCCAGGCGGCCTGCCACTTCGGTTCGATTTCTTTCGTGTCGTAACGGGACATGTGTCGGGTCCTCTGGATGCGAAAAGGCCGGGCGTGGGCCCGGCCTGCGTCTTAGTCGGGCTTGGGCCGGAGATCTAGAGTCCGAGGTCGCGGATGCGCAGCTGGCGCGCACGGGTCAGGATCGCATCCTCCACCGCGCGAACGGTTTCGGCGGACGCGGGGCCGGACCGGGTGGCCAGCGCCACGTTCAGAGAGCGGGCTTCAAGGGCCGGGTCACGAACATATATCGTGGCGCGATACGCGCGCCCGCCACCCGGCGGCGTGCCGTACCCGGTCACGATCACGCCCGAGAACGGATCGGCGGACTGGATCGGCAAAAAGTTCAGGACGTCGAGCGAGGCGTTCCAGATGTACTTGTTCACCTCGAGAGTGGTGTTCGGATCGTCGACATTGGTGAAAAGGTCGAACATGGTCGATTCCCTTTTCTCGCCCAACGTATCCGATTCGAGGCTTTCTCGGAGCGCTTCGTCGGATGCCGCGGCGGATCTCTCACCGTCTGTCCGAACCAGGTTTCCGATCCGGCTACAAGACGCCAATGTGAGCCCAAGCGCCAAGATGATGACGGCGCGTGTCACTGTTCCCCTGGCGGATGCCCCCATGTGCCTGTCCTTCCTTGGCTTTTGCGCATGAGTATCCGACGCGCCTGAGTGTCTCAAGGGTTTTCCGGCCTGGACGGCGCGGCGCTGCCGGAACACACTGTGGCAAAGCTGCACCATCCGTTATGGAGTCTCCCGCCGTGACGGGGGGGCGACTTGCAATCCAGAGGTGTTGGAGTGAAACACATGTCAATCAGTTCGGTGCGACCGATCTGAGACGCACCTTTTACACACGAGGGAAAAACGATGAAAAAGGTTCTTCTGGCTTCGACCGCTCTGGTCCTGTCGGCTGGCGTCGCTGCCGCTGACGTTTCTGTAGGCGGCGACGGCCGCATGGGTATTGTCAGCCTTAATGGCGCTGACGTTAGCTTCACCAGCCGTATCCGCATCAGCTTCTCCGCTTCGGGCGAAACCGACGGCGGCCTGGCATTCGGCGGCTCGATCCGCGCTGACAACGCAAGCACCGTTGACGGTGGCGGCGACGTTGGCACCGCTGGTTCCGTCTTCGTCGAAGGCGCTTTCGGCAAGCTCTCCATGGGCGACGTTTCCGGTGCTCCGGAAGCCGCTGTTGGCGACCTTTCGGGCGTTGGCCTGACCGGTCTGGGCGACTTCAACGAAATGGTCTACCTGTCCAACAGCGACCGTCCGGCGGCTCGCTGGGACTATTCGATGGGCGACCTTGGTCTGCACGTGTCGGCTGACAACCCCGGCCCGGCTGGCGATCAGGCTTACGGCGTTGCCGTGACCTACGCCATGGGCGACATCTCCATGGGCCTCGGCTACGAATCCGTGGGTTCGTCTGACCACATCATCGGTGGCGTTTCGGCCGGCTTCGGCGACGCGACCGTCAAGGTCATCTACGGCACCGCCGATCTGGCTGGCGTCGACTTCGACCAGTATGGCGCTTCGCTCGACTACGTCTTCGGCGCTGCGACCGTGACCGCTTTCTACACGAAAGCTGAGCTCGGTGGCGTGTCCGGCGACGCTTACGGCATCGGTGCTGCCTATGACCTGGGCGGCGGTGCATCGCTCAAGGGCGGTATCGTCGACGGCGACGCTCTGACCGACGCTTCGTACGACTTCGGTATCTCGATGTCCTTCTAATCCCAACGGGATTGGTTGAACGGGAAGAGCGGGCCTTGCGCCCGCTCTTTTCTTTTTTGTCGGACGGGTTAGAACCCCGTCCATGAGCCTCTCTGACATCAAGACCCGCATCGAAGCCGCCGCCGCCCGCCACGGGCGCGATCCGGCTGACATCACCCTGATCGCCGTCTCGAAGGTCCAGCCGCTGGACCGCGTCGAAGCTGCGCTGGAAGCGGGGCACCGCATCTTTGGCGAGAACCGGGTGCAGGAGGCGCAGGGCAAGTGGCCCGGTTTCCGGGAACGATTCGACGGGATCGAACTGCACCTGATCGGCCCGCTGCAAACCAACAAGGCCCGCGCGGCGATGGACCTGTTCGACGTCATTCACACGGTCGACCGGGTGAAGCTGGCTCACACCATCGCACGGATCGCGGAAGAGACCGGGCACTGCCCCGATATCTTCGTGCAGGTGAATACCGGCGACGAGAGCCAGAAGGCGGGATGTTCCATCGACGAGGCGGATGCTCTGGTGGCCGAGTGCCGGGCGCTGGGCCTGCCCCTTAAGGGGCTGATGTGCATCCCCCCGGTAGACGAGGCGCCGAGCCTCCATTTCGCGCTTCTGGCGAAGATCGCAGGGCGCAATGGGCTGACGGGCCTGTCGATGGGGATGAGTGGCGATTTCGAGGAGGCCATCGCCCAGGGCGCGACCCATGTGCGGGTGGGTTCGGCCATTTTCGGCGCGCGCGACTACGGCTGAGGCCGGACGATCAGCCGGGTGTCATAGCCGATCCGCGTTGCGATCCAGGCCAGGTGGTCCGCGCGAAGCGCTACGCATCCCTCGGTCGGCGCTCCGGGGCGCCGCCAGCGATGCATGAAAATCGCCGAGCCGCGTCCGCGTTCCGCATAGGGCCAGTTCCAGTCGGTCAGAATCACGAGGTCGTACAGGGGATCGGCGCGTCTCAGCCGTTCGTGCGAGGCCGAAAAGGGCGCGCGGACCATCAGGTTATAGTCCTCGTGCGCGGGATCGTCGCACCAGAGATCTCCGAGGCGGATCGGCACCGCCCAGTCCGTCGGGCGCGCCATCCGGTCCGGACGGTAGAGCATGCCGACGATCCGGTGAATGCCGGCGGGCGTGGCGCCATCGCCCTCGCGCTTGGCATCGCTGACGCCGCCGCGCCCGATCGTGCAGGGGAACCGGCGGCCGTGGAACAGGAGTCCACCGGGGTTCAGGACCATGTCATTTCTTCCTGGCGCAAATACGGCGGGGGTCCGGGGGCAGAGCCCCCGGCCGGTCGGCGGCGCAGCCGCCGATACCGTCAAAGGATATGCCCCGACTTCTTCGCCTTCACATCGAGATATCTTTCGTTCAGCGGGTTGAGACCGACCTTCAGCGGCACGCGCTCGGCCACAGCGATGCCCTGCGCTTCCATCATGCGTACCTTGGCCGGGTTGTTCGTCAACAGACGCACCGCGTTGAAGCCCAGCCTTTTCAGGATGTCCGCTCCGACGCGGAAATCGCGCTCGTCATCCTCGAAGCCCAGCCGGTGGTTCGCCTCGACCGTGTCGAAGCCCTGGTCCTGCAGCGCATAGGCGCGCATCTTGTTGGCCAGCCCGATGCCCCTGCCTTCCTGGTTCAGGTACAGAAGTACCCCCGCGCCTTCCTCGCCCATCTGCCGGAGCGCGGTCTGCAACTGAGCGCCGCAGTCGCATTTCAGCGAGCCCAGCACGTCGCCGGTGAAACAGGCCGAGTGCAGCCGTGCCAGAACCGGCCTGTCCCGGGGGGGCCGGCCGATCTCGCAGACATAGTGCTCCTCTCCTCCGTCCTCGGGCCGGAAGACATGCACGCGCCCGGCCTCCGACACGCCCAGCGGAACGCGCCCGGTCACGACGGCCTTGTGCGCGGTCGGGGCCTGCAGAAGATGGGCGACATCCTTGGCCTTCAACCATGTGAGGCCTTCGGGAATCCCTCCCTTCGCCTCGGTCACCAGGGCGGCCGGCAGCAGATGCGCGGATTTCGCCAGCCCGATGGCCAGGCGGTGCAGGTCGGCGGACCCCTCGCGCGCGCTTTCGAACGGGCCTTTCATGGGCGTTGCCAGATCGTCCTTGGGGTCGGCGGCGGCGCGAATCCAGTCGGCCTTTGCCGCGGGGGGCAGCACCAGTCGCGCCACATCGCCGTCGTAAGCGCGCGCGCGCAGCGTTTCCGCACGCCGCGCGGTGATCGCCAGAACCGATGGTCCGATGCCGATGATATCGCGAAGGCGATCCTCGGACAGCCCTTCGGCGGCTGTCACCAGCACCTTCTCCCCGGCGCTCTCCAGCACGACCGGCAGGCCAAGCCTGAGGTCGGTGCGCGCGCGGGCCAGCGTTTCGGCCGGTGTCGGGATCAGGGACATTGCGTTATGGTTCCTTTTCGCCCTTCCCCTGTAGCCAGCTTTGCAAGGATTTGAAACATTTGCCGCGCATCCGACACGAGCGCGTGAAGTGTTGCAGCAATTCTTGTAGAGCGCGATCCACAGGCGCATCTGACCCGTAACGGGGTTATGGAGGATATCATGGCTCAGAACCTGAAGAAGATTTTGCTGGTCGATGACGATGACGATCTGCGCGAAGCGCTGGGCGAGCAGTTGATCATGACCGAGGATTTCGATGTTTTCGAGGCCGGAAGCGGCGCGGAGGCGATGGAGAAGGTCCGTCAGGGCATCTACGATCTGGTGATCCTTGACGTCGGCCTGCCTGATACCGATGGCCGGGAACTGTGCCGCGTGCTTCGGAAACACGGCGTGAAGTGCCCTGTTTTGATGCTGACAGGACATGATTCGGACGCCGACACCATTCTGGGGCTCGATGCGGGCGCGAATGACTATGTGACCAAGCCGTTCAAGTTCCCGGTGCTACTGGCTCGGATTCGCGCCCAGTTGCGGCAGCACGAACAGTCGGAAGACGCCGTCTTCCAGCTTGGGCCCTACACCTTCCAGCCTGCGCAGAAGATGTTGATAACAGAGGATGAAAAGAAGATTCGTCTGACCGAGAAGGAGACGAATATCCTGAAGTTCCTCTATCGCGCCAGCGAGGGCGTGGTGGCCCGCGACGTGCTTTTGCACGAAGTCTGGGGCTACAACGCGGGTGTCACAACTCACACACTCGAGACACATATTTACCGGCTGCGACAAAAAATCGAGCCAGACCCCTCGAATGCGCGTTTACTAGTAACCGAGTCGGGTGGCTATCGACTGGTCGCTTGACCCGTTTTGACTTGATCCGGATCAATTTCACCAGTTTCGGATCGGGTTAGACGAAAGTACGGATCCCGTTTCCATGTCCGGGTTATGGCATGGTACCTCCCTGTTGGACTGACCGGGCCTTGTGCCCGGTCTTTTTTTCCCGGCGGCGGAGACGGGTGGACGCAGACAGATCCGGGGGAGGTTCGAACATGGGTTTCGATCTGGCACACGCATTGGTTCCGGCCATCGCGATCGCGGTGATCGTGCTGGTTCTGGAGGAATGGGCCTATTTCAAGTCGCACTCGAAGCTGATGCGCGCGGTGATCACCGGCGCGGCGGTCTTCGTGCTTCTTCTGGTTCTGAACATCTTCTGGCCAAGCCCGGGGTATTGATCACCGGTTGCCGCGTCGGGCCTCTGCGAAATGCCGGTGCTGATGGGCGGCCTGCAGAATCGGCCAGGCATAGCCGAGGTCCAGCGCATCGCGGGCCGACAGGATGAGGATTCGAGAGGTCAGTTCTTCGTCGCCCAGGCGGTCGGCGGCTTTCAGCAGATGATCGAAATAGAAGCGTCCTATGCCAGTTCTGTCGGGCACCGGTGCGGCAAGAAGTGCGGTGACCTCGTCTCGAATCGCGGCTTTTTCACTGTCACTCTCGGCCTGATAGGCGCGGCTGGCGGCACGCGGGGCGCGATACAGCGCCATATCTTCGGATGACAGCGTCCGCTCCACGTGGGCCATTATGAGAGTACGTGCGTCGTCCGGCATCTCGACACTCATCAGCCGCGTCCAGTCGTCGGGGTCCGGATCGTTGCGTTCCAAGAGCCGGATCGCGGTTTCCGCGTCACCGAACCTCAGATAGTCGCCCGCAAGATTGGCCGAGGCGGTACCGGCGAACCTTTCTGGCAGGCGGTCAACTGCTTGCTCGGCCAGTTCGAGGGCAGCGCGTTGCTCGTCTTCGGGTGCGTTTATGTTGCGGAGAGCGGCGGCAAGCCATGTCGGGTCGAGTTTCTCCGGTTCGGATGTCGTCCGGAATATCATCCTGAGCCTTTCGGTCGCCTCGATGGCCACATCGTCAAATCCCAGTTTCGCGGCGGTTCCTGCGACCGTTCGCAGATCCCGTGCCAAGTCTTGTTCCACAGCACGGGCATCGACGCGCGACATTGCGGTGTCCAGTAGGGCTTTTGCCTCGTCCCTGTTCTCCGAGATTTCCGCCAGACGCAGGATATAGAAGGCAGGGACGTCCGGCATGTTTGCGTAAATCTCCAGTACGCGGTCGATGCCGACGATCCTGGCCAGCGTGTCCGAGATGTTGGTGCGTGTCGACTCATCTGCCGGCAGTGTGTCCATGATCGCGCGCGCCGCGTCGTCTTCGCCGACAAATGCCAGGATTTCGGCTGACAGCAGGCGTTCGTAGCGCCTTTCTCCGATTTCGGTGGCGACCCACCGCAGGACGGCCAGCGTAGTTTCGTCGGTCGCGGGCTGTAATGGCAGGGACGTGTTTGTCGCCATCATGCCGGACAGTCTCATCAGCGCGGCTGAAACAGCGACGCCGGATATACCGCTTTCGGCCTGCGCGGTTTCAAGGTCAGCGCCGGCGCGCAGTAAGTCAATCAACCGAAAAGGCGCGACAAGATAGTCGGCTGATCGGCGCGCCTGCGCTTCGGTGAGACCTTTTGCAAGCTGAAACCTGATTTCAGCCGAGCGGGCTTCATCCAGCCGGCCCAATTGCGCGAGGAGATAGGCGCCGGACAGGTTGGGGTCCGGCGGATCGAGTTCCAGAGCCAGCGCGGTCCCGATGTCGGTCAAACAACGGGTGTCAGGCGCGGCATGGCACGCCTCAATCTCGGCATCCGAGACCTGTGCGAACGTCGGCTGGGCGAAAATGGCCAGCATCAGGCAGGAAAATGCAATTAATCTCATGCGGCAGTTCTGCCGGTAAAAAACGGCAAAAATCGGGTCCTTAGTCCCCGTGAACCGCGAAGGCCTCCAGCGATGCGCCTTGCGGCGGGATCAGGCGGAAGCGGTCCTTGACGCCGGTGGGTGTCAGTTCGCGTTCCAGAACCATCAGGGTGTTCTCGGCCTGATCGCTGCACATCTGGGCCATGTGGGCGATTTCCTCTTCGGCGACGGGGCGGGCGGCGTCGATATGGGGCGCGCCCCAGGCCTCGGTGAAATGGAAGGCGAGGATATCGACCAGCGCCGCGCGCTCGGCCTCGGTGATCGAGGTGACGGCCACCACGGAGGCGCGGCCGAAGCTGTCGAGCCCCAGCCAGCCATGGGCGAATTCCTGGCGCGACTTGCCGGTCAGGTCGTCCTCGGTCCAGTTCGAGAAGGCGAAGGTGCCGGGGATCGCCCATTCGCCGGGTTCGGCGGCGGCGTGGAAGACGTTCAGGTCGCTTTCATCCATTCGTATCACGCGGGCGAAATTCATCCGGGCACCTTTGTCGTTGTACCTGCAGGTTGCGTGCAGGCGGCGGGAAGTTCAAGGCTCAGGTGACGGCGAGCGTCAGGGCGGCCAGGGCCATCAGGATCGTCACCGGCCCCCAGAGGCGGCGTTCGATGCGCGAAGGCGTGATGTTGTTCAGAACGGCCGAAATGCAGGTGACCGCGACGGTGACCCAGATCGCGGCGGGCGGCAGGCCGATCTGCAGGAGACCGCCGTGGTCGAGCGCGATGAGGGTCAGCGCAATGAGGATCGCGGCCTGCGCCAGCGCGGCCAGGCGCAGGCGCGGCGGCAGAACGCCCGGCCAGCGCCCGCCCAGCGTGATGCTGCCCCAGGGCGCGCCAAGGACCAGCGCCAGTTGGCCCAGGATCGGGAAGGCGGCCAGGATCGCGAAGGCGGCAGCGGCTGTCTCGGGAAGGCTCACCGAACCAGGTGATCGGCGAGCGACAGGATGCGCGTCGTCTCTCCGGCTTTCAGGATCATCCCGCCATTCTCATCGAGCCCGATGAACGTGCCCTCCTCAGGGTAGGTCACGGCCTCGCCCAGCCCGTCGCCCTTGGCGCGCCATTCACGGTGCAGGGGCTCGAACCCGTCGGTCAGGTAGATGTGCAGCCAGTTCATCATGTGCCGGCCCCACGATTCCACGAGGTCGGGCAGCATGATGTCGCCGCAGCCTTCTTCGGCCAGCGCTGTGCGATCGGGATCGTGACCGGGTTCGGATTCGCCGGGGAGGACCATCGGCATCTCAAGGCCCACGATCAGCCAGTCGGGTTCCTGCGTTCGGTCGGTCGTGCTGGCGGCGACCTTGAGTTCCCCGCAATAGGCGCCGTTGACCTTGATCCGGTCTGGCCAGACCAGATGCACGCCGACTTCTGGCGGCGCGAGCGCCCCCAGCGCATCGTTCATTCCCAGAGTGATCGCGAAGGTGACTTGCAGCGCCGTGTTCAGCGGTTCCTCGGGCGCGAGAACGATCGCGACCTGAAGGCGTGCCGGGTCGGCACCATAGAAGACGGCGCCGGGTTCGATCTCGGTCTCTACGGAAGCCAGCGCCGCTTCGAACGGATCGCCGGCCGTGGCGATGCCGGACAGAAGCGGAGGGAACTGGAGCGCGCGTGTGCCGAAACTCATTCCGCCAGCACCGTTTCGATCAACTGATCGGCGATGGTCCAGAAGGCCTGCGATTCCTCGCCTTCGGGTTTCGCTGCCACGATCGGCGCGCCGCCATCGCCCGCAACCCTGATTCCAAGGTGTAGGGGGATCTCGCCAAGGAACGGCACGCCAAGGCGTTCCGCCTCGGTCCGGGCGCCGCCATGGCCAAAGGGATGGTGGACCTTGCCGCATCCGTCGCAGACGAAGGCCGCCATGTTCTCGATGATGCCGAGGATCGGCGTTTCCATCCGCTGGAACATGTCGATGCCCTTCTTGGCATCGATCAGCGCGATGTCCTGCGGCGTCGAGACTACAACTGCGCCCGCGACCTCGGTTTTCTGGCAGAGGGTCATCTGCACGTCGCCGGTGCCCGGCGGCAGATCGACCAGCAGCACATCGAGAGACCCCCATTGCACCTGGGCCAGCATCTGCTGCAAAGCGCCCATCAGCATGGGGCCACGCCAGACGATGGCCTCGTCCTCCTGCACCATCAGGCCCAGCGACATCACCGTGACGCCGTGATTGCGCAGGGGCAGGATCGTGCTGCCCGCGGCAGAGGGGCGGCCGGAGATGCCCAGCATCCGGGGCTGCGAGGGGCCGTAGACATCGGCGTCCAGCAGCCCGACTTTCAGGCCGCGCGCGGCAAGAGCAACAGCCAGGTTTGATGAGACCGTCGACTTGCCCACGCCACCCTTGCCCGAAGCGATGGCGATGACCTTCTTCACGCCGGGCAGTTTCGCGGGACCGGCGGGCGCCTTGGGCTTCGGCGTGAAATCCTTGAGGCCGAGGTCGGGTACCGGGCCCTTGGGCGGTGCTTTCGGGGCCTGTCCGGCGCCGGAGTGCGCGGTCATGATCGCGCTGACGCTGGTCACGCCGTCCAGCGCTTTCACGGCCTGCTCCGCCGCCGCGCGCAAGGGCTCCATGGCGCCGCCACGGGAGGGATCGACCTCGAGCACGAAGCTGACGGCTCCGTCCGTCACCTTCACAGACTTGACCTGACCGGAGGTCACTATGTCAGTACCCTTTGCAGGGTCCACGATCTTTTTCAGGGTTTCGAGAATCTTGCCTTCGTCGGCCAAGTCAGTTGCCTCCCGGCATCTCGATCTGGCCCACGACCTCGTGGGTCAGGTCCAGATCGCCGATGGTCAGGACAACCTTTGCCGTCACGGCGCCGCCAGGCAGCTTGCCCGCGTCACGCGCCGCGTGGACAGCCTCTTCGATTTCCTGCTGGGACGTGACGCCCACGGTTTTCAGGAACTTTCTCAGTGACATGTTGAAACCGTCGTCGGACATCTCTTTCTCCCTTCCGAGCCGCAGAACTTGCTTTGTTTTCGGTGGCGGATAATCATCGGATCATCAGGGAGGTTCAAGATCGCTTTCGTGAGGACGATAGTTCTGGGGATTCTCGCAGTGGCGTTTGCCGCCGCGGCTTCTGCACAGGATCTGACGATCCGGATGCCGGGCGCCATGCTGGAAAACGGGTTCGACAAGCAGATCCTGCCGCGCTTCGGATTCAAGCACCGTATCCGCATTGCTTCGGTTCCCGACGGCGCGGCGGACATGGTGCTGAGCAGCGAGCCAGGCGGCTTCCGCATCATGGTGGATAGCGACGACACCGTGTGGTTCCTGTCGATCCTGACCGAGGACGGGGAGGCGAAGACCAAGGCGGGAACCTTCCTCGACTGGCTGCAATCGGTTCCCGGAAAGGCCGCGATCGAGAGTTTCGCACCGGAGGGCACGCCCCTCTACTCGACCGAGGTGAAGGTCGTCGTCATCCGTGAGGAGGAAAGTTTCGACGGAGACAAGGCCGAGGGTTCGCGTCTTGCGCTTGTTCATTGCGGCCGGTGCCATGTGGTCGACGAGCGGAACCGGATGGGCGGGATCGGGTCGACGCCGTCCTTCGCGGCGCTTCGGGGGCGGGAGAACTGGTCGGACCTGTTCCGTGCCTTCTTCGTGCATAATCCGCACCCGTCCTTCACGCAGGTCGAAGGCGTGACGGAGCCTTTCGATCCGAACCGGCAGATCCATGTCGCGCCGGTCGAGATCACGCTGGACGAGATCGAGGCGATCGCGGCTTTCGTCGACACCATAAAGCCCAAGGAACTGGGGCGCCCGGTTCAGTCGCAGTAAGGGGGCGCTGCCCCCGTCCGCGCTTCGCTCGGACTCCCCCGGCATATTTCAGCCAAGAAGAAGTGCAGGTCGATCCCGACATCGGGATCAGGCGAGAGACGCCAGGATGTCGCGTTCGATCAGGTCCATCAGGTCGCCGAAATAGCCGCCGGAGCGTGCCGGGCGGGACGGATCCGAGGTGATGGCGATCGTGATGCCCGCGTCCGGCGCGACCGCGATCACCTGGCCGCCATAGCCGCGGGCGAGGGCGTAGCGTGTGACCGGCGTTTCGCCGGTGAACCAGCCGTAGCCATAGCCGAGGCCAGACCAGGGGGAACGCGTGACCGGAGTGAACGACCGCGCGATCCAGTCCTCGCCGACGATCCGTTCGCCGTTCCAGGTGCCGCCCTGCCGGATCATCTCGCCGAAGCGGGCCATCGCCCGGGGGCTGAGCGCCATTTCGTTGCCGCCCATGAAGTAACCCTGCGGATCGCGGGTCCAGGGCGGGATGTCGATGCCGAGCGGGCGTCCGAGCCAGTCGCGGGCCAGCGCGTGCAGCGAGCGTCCCGACGCCTCGGCCAGCGCGGCGCCGAGAATATGGGTGGAGCCGGTGGAGTAGAGCATCTGCCCTCCGGGTTCGGCGACGAACGGGCGCAAGAGCGCGTCGGCGACCCAGTTCCGGCTGGAGACCCATTGGCCGTAGTTCGGCCCCGAGGTGCGCTCCAGCCCGGCGCGAAGCGTGACGAGGTCTTCGAGGGTTATGTCGCGGGCGCGGAGGTCGGCCGAGTCTGGAATCAGGCGTGGCGCAACTTCGCCAAGAGATGCGTCAACCGAACGGATCTCACCCTTGTCGATGGCGATGCCAAGGAGCGTGGCGACCAGCGTCTTCGATACGGATTTCACATTTGCCGGACTGTCGAGGCCGGGGCCGCGGAAGCGCTCCTCGAGCACGGTTTCGCCGTTCCGGAGGATGATCAGCGCGTGGAGCTGATCGAAGCCCGCGGCCCGGGACCGGATCGCGGTCGGCGCGTCGGCACCTGCGACATGCGGGGCCGCAACAGCGGCCGCCGTTGCGGCAATCAGTGTCCGGCGGGTCAGGGTCATCGCCATGATATGGGGTGACGTGCGCATTTCGCCAGGAACGTCAGTTCGGTTTCTTGTCCTTCAGATAGTCATCCGTGGTGCGCACGCGAGGCCGGTCTCCCATGCGGAAGGGTGAGTTCTCCTGGTGGTACTGCGCGTTGATGCGGCAGTCGTCGCACATCTGGATCAGCTTCACATTGTCAGAGTTCGTGTACATCCAGTGCTGGCCCTGCAACTTTTCGACGATGCGGTTGATCGTCGATTTCACGCCGAAGGGCTTGCCGCATTCGATGCATTCGAAGGGCTCCTCCTCGTTCAGGACGCGGCGGGAGAGCGCCTCTTTCGAGAGGTCGAGCTGCGGGACGAGCGTGATCGCGGTCTCGGGACAGGTCGAGGCGCAGATGCCGCATTGCAGGCAGGCGGTCTCCTGGAAATTGACTTGGGGCTTGTCCTGGTTCTCGCCAAGCGCGCCGACCGGGCAGAGCGAGACGCAGGCAAGGCAGAGCGTGCAGGCGTCGGTATCGATGACCACCGCGCCGTAGGGGGCGCCCTGGGACAGCGCGATGGGCGTCTCGGCGCCGGTCAGCGCCGTGGCAGCCATGCGGGTGACCTCGCGGCGTCCGCCTAGCGGCAGGATCGGATCGTTGAGCATTGGAGCGGGTGCGGGGCCGTAGAGCGCTTCCTCCAAGGCGTCCGGATCGGCGACATCCAGAATGGTGGCCCGCGTGCTGTCGCCCGCGATGGCCCGGGCCAGGGCCAGTTCGCGTTCCGGTACCGAGAGATCCGTCAGCGGACCGGGCAGGATCGCGACGGTGGAGAAGCCGACGCCAAGGGCGGCCAGCATCTCGGCATGACCGACGCCCTCGACGTTGGGAACCTCGACCGGGATCACGTCGGCGGGCAGGCCGCGGCCGAACCGGGCGGACAGGCGGATCATCTCGCCGCCATGCTCCGGATCGTGGAAGAGAACGCGGGGGCTCTTTCCGCCGGCCTTGCGATAAGCCGAAGCCAGGGTGCGCAGGCGCGAGTAGAGGTAGCCGACCGGCGGATCGTCATAGCTGGCTGCCCCCGACGGGCAGACAGCGGCGCAAGCGCCGCAGCCCGCGCAAATGTCGGGATCGATTGCGACGGTGTCTCCGTTGGGCGTGATCGCGCCGGTGGGGCAGACCGTCAGGCACCGGTCGCAGCCGGGGCGCGACGCGCGGGAATGGGCGCAGAGGCTTTCTTCGAAGCGGATGTAGAGCGGTTTCTCGAAAACACCCTGCATCTGCATCGCTTCGGCAATGACGGCACGGACAGCCAGAGGATCGCCTGGATCGGCGCGGACATAGCCTTCACGCTTGTGATCGGCGGGGAAGAGCGGGCCTTCGCCGCGCAGATCGACGATGATGTCGCAGGTGGACTTCGCGCCGTTGACGGCCTCGCCGAACTCCGCCGGGCCGCGCCCGCCGGGCTGCATCGGCCGGTATCCGTCGATTGTGATCGCGAACCCGCCCAGGGCGCCGGTCGCGGATCTCAGGCGTCCAAGCGCGACGTCATAGGCGGCGGTCGGAATCAGGTCGTCGGGCGCATCGCCGAGGATGCACGTGACGGCGAGTTGAGCAGAGAGCGCCTGTGCGGCGGGCAGGGCGATGCCGGAGGTGCCAAGCACAAGGCACGTGCCTTCGCTGACCACGTCTTTCGACGGAGTGGCGGGCCGGGGCAGGACAGCTTCGGCCAGAAGTGCGGCCTGCTTGGGCGCGGCCGACCTGTCGGCTGTCCAGCCGGCGCGATCACGGATATCGACTGTCATCAGTCTGCCGGCGTCCAGCTCCTCGGCCAGTTCCTCGAACAGGGTGGCCATCTGCCCGCAGGCGATCAGCGTAGTGCCATCCTGCTCCAGCGCCTTGGCGGCGACGTCCAGATCGACGGTGCACAGCCTGTCGGAGGTCTTTACCGTCGCACCATCCAGCGCGGCGGCGGCCGAGTCCGGGTCGACGTTCATAGTGCCTTCGCAGGAGCACAGCAGCATTCGCGTGATCTTGGCCATCCGTTTTCCGATTTCCTCCCGGTTCGCGCCGTTCGGCTATTTTGGTCAGATGTTTTGACAATGGCAATCAGTCGGTGTTTGCTCCTCGTCCGACAGGAGAGAGAGCCAAATGACAAGGGGCGAAATTCCCAAATCCATGGCGGTGCCGATGGGTGTCGTGCTGCGCCGGAGGCCTGGTGTGACCCGCTGGGCCAAGTGGGCCTGGGAGGCTGCCGCAGTGATTCCGAATGCCGGGCCGGGCGGGTTTCGGATTTTGCGCGAAGACGGAGACGTCACCGACTATCATGCGGCCACCGTTCCACTTGATCTGCACCATACCGAGGTCGAGAGCTATCGCATCTCGCTCATGATGAGGCCGCCGTCGGTGTTCGTGGTCCTGAGCAAGGGCGAGGATGCCGGAAACGAGCATGGGATCGGCGTGCATGCGGTGACCGCGTCGGCAGACCGGGCGCAGGAATGGCAGGACAGTGACGAGGTTATCGTTCAACCGGTGGCGATGCCTGACCAACTCTTGTTGCAGATCAAGGAGTTTTGCGACGCTCATTTCGAAGAGGTCCCCTTCGTCAAGCGCAAGCGCGACAAGAAGCGGGTCGATCTGGTCGAGGATGGCATAGGAGATCCGCGCATCCGGCAGGTCTCTGACGTGTACCGGAGCCCGGGCGCACGGAAAGGTCAGCGCGATGAGTGACGACGACAACCTCTTCTCGCGCTGGTCGCGCCGAAAGCGTCTGGTGGCGGAAGAAGAGGCCGTGGCGCGGGTGCCGGAGCCGGAAACGGCGGAACCCGAGACTCCACCGGATACACTTGAAGAAGAAGCCGCGCTGCTGGAGCGTTTGAATCTGCCGGTGCCCGAGAGTCTGAAGAAGGGTGACGACTTCAGCGTTTTCATGCAGGCAGGTGTTCCCGAGTTTCTGCGCAAGCGCGCCCTGCGCGTGCTTTGGAGATCGAATCCCGTTCTCGCAAATATTGACGGTCTCAACGACTATGACGACGATTTCAATTCACCAGAATTGACACAGAAAATCATTGCGACCGGCTACAAGATTGGGCGTGGATTTCTGAAGGAGAAAGCTGATCCGGAAATTTTGCAGGATGTTGCTGCAAAAGACACAGGTGATGATGCGAGTCCGGAAGAGTCCGATGTCGTTCAGTCCAAAACCGGGCGTGTTGCCGAAGAGACAATCCCGGAGGTCGTGCACGGAGGCGGAGATGACGCAGAAGAGGAAGATTTTTCCTTTAGCCCCAAGAGGATGAGGTTCGAAACCTAGTGCCGTCCGAAAAAAGTGATCGCCTGAAATTGGAAATATCATTTGCCCAATTGACGACAGCTGTTCTAGCCTGTCAGTACACAGCGGTATTCAGGGAACCGAAGTGAGAGAACAGAGCCAAATGGCCGATGTAAGGGAGGGCGTCGCGGAGGAGGATCTTCTGCGGGCCGATCTTTATTCCATGCTGGCGAATCTTCTGGCCCGCGAACCTTCGCAGGACATGATCGACGTGGCGTCGAGACTGTCCGGCGACGAGTCCGAGCTTGGCCAGGGGATCACCGCTCTCGCCGCCGTGGCCAAGAAGTCGACGGCGAAGGCCGTCGAGCGTGAATACAACGCACTTTTCATCGGTCTGGGTCGGGGCGAACTGCTGCCTTACGCCAGCTACTACCTGACGGGTTTCCTGAATGAGAAGCCTCTGGCGCGCCTGCGCGGGCACATGAGCCAGCTGGGCATCCAGAGGAACGACGACGTCAAGGAACCCGAGGACCATATCGCGACGCTGTGCGAGATCATGGCCGGGCTGATCCGGGGCACCTATGGCGACCCGCTGTCGGTCGAGGACCAGCACGCGTTCTTCAACACCCATGTCGCGACATGGGCAGGACATTTCTTCACGGATCTGGAGGCCGCCGAAGGCTCGGTCTTCTACGCACCCGTCGGCAAGATCGGGCGCGCCTTCATGGAGATCGAGATTGAAGCCTTCAGAATGGAGACCTGACGCCGGGATCCGGACCCGGTGTCGTTGAATGGGAGGAGAACCATGGACGCTAAAAAGAAGAAGGATGGCAGCAGCCGTCGCGACTTTCTGAAGCTCGCTGGAACGTCGGCGCCCGCCGCCGTTGCCGCGATGGCCGTCGGCACGACGGAAGCCGCTGCGGAAGAGGTCGCTCAGGGCTCGGGTCTGAAGAAGACCGAGCACGTGAAGCAATACCTGGCGTCCGCCCGGTTCTGAACTTCGAGGGAGGTAGATCATGCTGAGAAAGAAGACAGGCGCTGCCAATCGCAGCACTCGTCCGTCTCCGGTCCTGTCGCGCGTGGCAGGCACCAAGGTTGACCGCCGGACGTTCCTTCGGGGATCCGGTCTTGCAGTCGGTGGCCTTGCGGCCTTTTCCGCCGGTGTCGGTCGTGTCACGCCCGCCGCTGCGCAGGCGGCCAATGGCCGGGTCGAGGTCATCAAGTCCGTCTGCACGCACTGCTCGGTGGGCTGTACGGTTCTGGCCGAAGTCGAGAACGGTGTCTGGACGGGTCAGGAACCCGCCTGGGACAGCCCGTTCAACCTGGGCGCCCACTGCGCCAAGGGCGCGGCGGTGCGCGAGCACGCCCACGGCGAACGCCGTCTGAAGTACCCGATGAAGCTGGTCGGCGGCGAGTGGACCCGCGTCAGCTGGGACGAGGCGATCAACGAGATCGGCGACAAGATGCTTCAGATCCGCGAAGAAAGCGGACCTGACTCGGTCTACTGGCTGGGCTCGGCGAAGTTCAACAACGAGCAGGCGTACCTGTATCGCAAGTTCGCGGCCTACTGGGGCACGAACAACATCGACCACCAGGCGCGTATCTGTCACTCGACCACGGTTGCGGGTGTGGCGAACACATGGGGCTACGGCGCCATGACCAACAGCTACAACGACATCCACAACAGCCGGGCGATCTTCATCATCGGCGGCAACCCCGCCGAAGCGCACCCCGTGTCTCTCCTCCACGTGCTGCGCGCGAAAGAGCAGAACAACGCCCCGCTGATCGTCTGCGACCCGCGCTTCACGCGGACCGCGGCCCATGCCGATGAATACGTGCGTTTCCGTCCGGGCTCGGACGTCGCCCTGATCTGGGGCATCCTCTGGCACATCTTCGAGAACGGCTGGGAGGACAAGGAGTTCATCCGCACCCGGACCTGGGGCATGGACCAGATCAAGGCAGAGGTCGCCAAGTGGACGCCGGAAGAGACCGAGCGCGTCACCGGCGTACCGGGAAGCCAGCTTGAGCGCGTCGCGCGCACGATGGCGAACAACCGTCCCGGCACCGTGATCTGGTGCATGGGCGGCACCCAGCACACCAACGGCAACAACAACACCCGCGCCTACTGCGTGCTTCAACTTGCGCTTGGCAACATGGGCACCGCGGGCGGCGGCACGAACATCTTCCGTGGCCATGACAACGTGCAGGGCGCGACGGACCTTGGTGTTCTGGCCGATACCCTGCCGGGTTACTACGGTCTCGCTCCCGGAAGCTGGGCGCACTTCGCCCGCGTCTGGGAAGAGGATCTCGACTGGCTGAAGAGCCGGTTCGACAAACTGCCAGGCAAGGGCAAGGACGGCGCCGATCTGGAAATGATGTACGAGCGGGGCATTCCGGTGTCGCGCTGGATCGACGGCGTTCTGGAAGACAAGGAGAACCTGACACAGCCCGACAATACCCGGGCGATGGTTCTCTGGGGCCATGCGCCGAACTCGCAGACCCGCCTTGTCGAGATGAAAGAGGCAATGGAGAAGCTGGACCTCATGGTCGTGGTCGATCCGTTCCCGACCGTCTCGGCGATCCTGCAGGACCGCACCGACGGCGTCTACCTGCTTCCGGCGACCACGCAGTTCGAGACCTACGGCTCGGCCACCGCGTCGAACCGTTCGCTCCAGTGGCGTGAAAAGGTCATGGACCCGCTGTTCGAAAGTCTGCCGGATCACACGATCATGGCGAAGTTCGCCGAGAAGTTCGGCTTCCACGATCGCATCTTCCGCAACATCGCGGTCAGCGACACGGGGGAACCGAACATCGAGGACATCCTGCGCGAGATCAACCGCGGCATGTGGACGATCGGCTATACCGGCCAGTCGCCCGAGCGGCTCAAGCTGCACATGGCCAATCAGCACACGTTCGACAAGACGACGCTGCGCGCGATCGGCGGACCCGCCGATGGGGACTTCTACGGAATGCCCTGGCCGTGCTGGGGTACGCCCGAGATGAACCATCCGGGAACCGCCAACCTCTACGACATGTCGATGCCGGTCTCGAAAGGCGGCCTGACGTTCCGTGCGCGCTTTGGCGTGGAATACCAGGGCGACAACCTGCTGGCGGAAGGCGTCTACTCGCAGGGTTCGGAAATCCAGGACGGATATCCCGAGTTCACCATGCAGATGCTGATGGACCTGGGCTGGGACGGCGACCTGACGCCGGAAGAACGCGCTTCGATCGAGCAGGTCGCCGGCGCTCCGGACAAGGTCGGTGGCATCAACTGGAAGACCGACCTTTCGGGCGGCATCCAGCGGGTGGCCATCAAGCACGAGTGCGCGCCCTTCGGGAACGCGAAGGCCCGTGCCGTCGTCTGGACCTTCCCGGATCCGGTACCGCTTCACCGCGAGCCGCTGTACTCGAACCGTCGTGATCTCGTGGCGGATTACCCGACCTATGACGACAAGACGTTCTGGCGGGTTCCCACGCTGTACAAGTCGATCCAGGAAAAGGACTTCTCGTCAGATTACCCGATCATCCTCACCTCCGGCCGTCTGGTCGAGTATGAGGGTGGCGGCGACGAGACGCGCTCGAACCCCTGGCTGGCCGAATTGCAGCAGGACATGTTCATCGAGATCAACCCGCGCACCGCGAACAACATCGGTGTCCGGGACGGCGAGCAGGTCTGGGTCGAAGGCCCCGAAGGCGGCAAGGTCAAAGTCATGGCCATGCTGACCAACAGGGTCGGGGAAGGCGTCGCTTTCATGCCCTTCCACTTCGGCGGGCATTTCCAGGGCGAGGATCGCAGACATAAGTATCCGAAGGGTGCAGACCCGTACGTGCTTGGCGAAAGCTGTAACACCGCGCAGACATATGGCTACGACTCCGTGACGCAGATGCAGGAGACCAAGGCCACACTCTGCAAGATCACCGCGGCTTAAGGGGAGGATAGAAGAATGGCACGAGTAAAATTCCTCGTCGACGCCGAACGCTGCATCGAGTGCAACGCCTGCGTCACGGCCTGCAAGAACGAGCACGAGATCCCCTGGGGGATCAACCGGCGCCGGGTTGTCACCATCAACGACGGTGATCCGGGCGAACGCTCGATCTCGGTCGCCTGCATGCACTGCTCGGACGCGCCGTGCATGGCGGTCTGCCCGGTCGACTGCTTCTACCAGACCAATGACGGTGTGGTGCTGCACTCGAAGGACCTCTGCATCGGCTGCGGCTACTGCTTCTACGCGTGCCCCTTCGGCGCGCCGCAGTTCCCGCAGGCCGGCAACTTCGGTTCCCGCGGCAAGATGGACAAGTGCACCTTCTGCGCCGGTGGCCCGGAAGAGGACATGTCGACGGTCGAGTTCCAGAAGTACGGCCGTAACCGCATGGCCGAAGGCAAGCTGCCGATCTGCGCGGAGATGTGCGCGACCAAGGCGCTTCTGGCCGGTGACGGCGACGACGTCAGCGACATCTATCGCGAGCGCGTCGTGGCCCGTGGTTTCGGCTCGGGCGCCTGGGGCTGGGGCACCGCCTACGATCAGAAGGGCGGCTAACGCCAGGCTCTGCCATGGCAGGGAACTGAAAAGGGCGCCCCGGCATCTGTCGGGGCGCCTTTTGCCAGCGGATCGGGACTTTTCGGTATCCGCGCTAGATTGAGCACTGAAAAAGCGGGCAGGAAGGAAGATGCCCGCCCGGGAGGGAGTGAAAACCGTGATACACCGGCTTCTCTTGAGTTTGGTCATCGCCCTTGGCGTCCTGTCTGTTCCCGCGATCGCGCAGGAGACGGGCGACGCAACGGCCACCGAGGCGCCGCGGGCCGCAACCGGCGGCGCGCAGACTCTCGAGGACATCCTGCGCAGGCAGCGCGGGGAGGATATCGACGACAGTTTCAGGCGCGACGCCATCGGCGATCCGGATGGCGGCGCTCCGGCGACGGACCAGCTAGGCACTCTCGGTGGCGCATCCGATCCCGAGCTGTGGCGCGCACTGCGCTATGGCGAAGCGGATGTCGTCAGCCAGGCGCGCAACCCGGGCGCGACCCTTCTGGTGCAGGACAGCGGCATGAAATGGCTGCAGTTCCGAGAGGGCCCTCTCCGTACTTATGGCGGCTATTTCCTGCTTGGGACGATCGTTCTCCTGGCCTTGTTTTACCTGATCCGCGGCCGCATCCGCATCCAGCACGGCAAGGCCGGCGTGACGATCGTGCGCTTCAAGGCGATCGAGCGGTTCGCGCACTGGCTGCTGGCCGGGTCGTTCATCCTTCTGGGGATCACCGGACTGTTGGTTCTCTTCGGCCGCAACGGTCTGATGGACTGGATCGGCAAGGAGAATTACGCAACCCTCGCCCTTGCATCGAAATGGGTGCACAACAACGTATCCTGGGCCTTCATGCTGGCGCTGGTGATGGTGTTTGTCCTGTGGGTCATACACAACATTCCGAACCGTACCGACCTTGTCTGGTTCGCCAAGGGCGGCGGGATCATCGGCAAGGGGCATCCGCCGGCCAAGAAGTTCAACGCCGGCCAGAAACTGATCTTCTGGTCGGTCATCCTGCTGGGCGGTTCGATCTCGGCCTCGGGCCTGTCGCTGCTGTTCCCGTTCGAATTGCAGATGTTCGCTCCGACCTTTGCCAAGCTGAACGCGCTGGGCGCTCCGGGCTGGTTCGGAATGGACCCGCTGCCCGAGACACTCACGCCGCACGCCGAAATGCAGCTGTCCCAGATCTGGCACGCCATGGTCAGTTTCGTCCTGATGGGCATCATTCTTGCGCATATCTACATCGGCAGCCTCGGGATGGAGGGCGCCTATGACGCCATGGGTTCCGGCGAGGTGGATCTGAACTGGGCGAAAGAGCACCACAGCCTCTGGGTCGAGGAAGAGCAGGCCAAGGAAGGCAAGGCACCGGAGCAGGCGACGCCGGCCGAGTAGCATGCTGCGACTGGCGCTGATCCTGGCCTTGGCCGGACTTCCGGCCCAGGCAGCGGATTTCCGGACCCTGGTCGGGCACGGCGGGCCCGTGATGGATGCCGCCGTGTCGCCGGACGGACGCTTCGCGCTGACGGGCAGTTTCGACAATTCCGTCGGCGTCTGGACACTGGGCAGCGACGAGGTGATCTGGCTGGAGGGCCATGAAGCCGCGGTCAAGTCGGTGGTCTTTCTCGGAGATGGCCGCGCGGCCTCGGGTGGTGACGATTTCGCGATCGAGATCTGGGACACCGAGACCGGGCAGCATATCCGCCGGCTGGAAGGGCACGAGGGGCAGGTGAACGGACTGGCCGTTTCACCCGATGGCGCGCGTCTGGCGAGCGCGGCCTGGGACGGATCGATCCGGCTTTGGGACATCGGGACAGGGGACACACTGGCGGTCATGGACGGGCATTCCAGTTCGGTCAGCGACGTCGTATTCTCGCCCGACGGATCGCTTGTCTATTCCGCCTCGGCGGATGGCACGATCCGCACCTGGGACGTGACAACGGGTCAGGAGAAGCGGTTGCTGATCAAGCACGGCTTCGGCGTGAACAAGCTCCTGATGGGCGATGGCTGGCTGGCTTATGGCGCCGTGGACGGCGGAACGCGGGTGATCGACACCACGACCGACGATCTGCTGGCCGACCTTACGCTGGAGCGCAGGCCGATCCTCTCGATGGCCCTGTCGCCCGACCGGAGCCTGATGGCCGTGGGCGACGGCGAGGGTTTCGTGATGACCGTCAGTACAGGGAGCTGGCGCATCGTCGACGACTACCGGGCGGCGGCGAACGGTCCCGTCTGGGCGCTGGCTTTCACGTCTGACAACGAAAGCCTGCTGGCCGGGGGCATCGATGATGCGGCCTATATCTGGCCTGTCCGGCACGAGCTGGATGCGCCGATCATGGCCACGCAGAAGCGCGGCTTCCTTGGCGACCCTTCCAGCATGTCGAACGGCGAACGGCAGTTCCGGCGCAAGTGCTCGATCTGCCACAGCCTTGAAGAAGACGGAGTGCGCAGGGCGGGTCCGACACTGGCCGGGCTGTTCGGGCGGCAGGCGGGCACCGTCGCGGGCTATCTCTACTCGAATACCGTTGCGAACCTTGGCTTCGAGTGGAACGAAGAAACGATCGACAAGCTTTTCGATCTGGGTCCCGACCACTTCATTCCCGGCTCAAAAATGCCTATGCAGCGCATCGTGAAGCCTGAAGACCGGCTCGATCTGATCGAATACCTGAAAGACAACACGTGAAGAAGGACAAGGTCCGATGAAAGTCATGCTTACCGCATTCGTGGTGACCGCTCTGATCATGGTCGGGGCGTGGTACGGGCTGGGACAGGCCGGGTTTTCCTCGGAAGACCGCCAGTCCGGCAATGCCGTGCGGCTGGACTGAAGCCAACCATGTTCCAGTATGCTGGTCTCTGGCTGCTGATCGTTCTCGCATTCAACATGTGGGCGTGGCTGTCCGTCATGCGCTCGGGCACGGGCCTGATGTCGCGCCTGATCTGGACAGCGATTCTGTTCGCTTTTCCCGGTATCGGATTCGTCGCCTGGTTCCTGATCGGACCGCGTGAAAAACTGGCCTGAAATTTTTGATCAAATTCCCCCTTGCCCGTTTTCGGGGCCGAAGCTAGGTTTGCCGCGTTCATTCACACGGTGATCCATGCTGATCGGTATACTTAATTGCGGCCACTTTCCCGAGGCCGCGGGCTATCCTGCACGTACCTACTCCGACCTCTACTCCGAATTGCTTGCCGGCCATGGGCTGGAGTTTCGGACATGGAGTGTCGTGGACATGGAATTTCCCGACAGCGTGCGGGATGCGGATGGCTGGCTGGTTTCCGGATCGCGCCACGGGGCTTATGAGGACCTGCCGTTCATTCGGCCGCTCGAAGAGTTCATCCGCGCCGCTTATGCGGAGGAAGTCCCTTTGGTGGGCATCTGCTTTGGCCACCAGATCATCGCGCAGGCCCTTGGCGGGAAGGTCGCGAAGTACCCGGCCGGCTGGGGCGTCGGAAGGACCGAGTACGATTTCGAAGGCAGGACGCTGGCTCTGAACGCCTGGCATCAGGATCAGGTCGTCGAAAAGCCGGAGGAAGCCGAGGTTATCGCGTCGAATGATTTCTGCCGCTACGCGGGTTTTCGCTACAAGGGACCCGCCTATTCGGTTCAGCCGCACCCGGAGTTCGACCGGAACGCGATTGACCTTCTTTTGAATGTCAGGGCACCCGGCGTTGTAGCGCCGGACCGGATCGAATTGGCAAAGGAACGGATGGATCAATCCGTTGATAATGCCGTGATTGCGGAAAACATTGTCAAATTTTTCAAGGAAAACAGCCATGTCTGATTGGCTTGATAAGATACCCGAGGCCGCCCGCGAGTTTCTGGGCGACAAACGTCTGGACGAGGTGGAATGCATCATCTCCGACCTCTCCGGAATTGCGCGCGGCAAGGCCATGCCTGCCTCGAAATTTGCGACCCAGTCGCTTTTCTACCTGCCGAACTCGATCTTCTTCCAGACCATCACCGGAGCTTGGGGCGAGGCGGCGGGCGAGGAGGGCTTCACCGAACCCGATATGGTTCTGAAACCCGATTATGCCACCACCACGGCTGCGCCCTGGACGGCGGACATGACCTTGCAGGTCATTCACGACGCGTTTCTCAAGTCGGGCGAGCCGGTGCCATTTGCGCCACGCAACGTGCTGAAGCGGGTGGTCGAGCTCTATAACAAGCAGGGCTGGACCCCGATCGTCGCGCCCGAGATGGAGTTCTATCTCGTCGCTCCGAACACGGATCCGTCTCAGGAAGTGGCGGCCATGGTCGGTCGCTCTGGCCGTCCGGCGGCGGCACGGCAGGCCTATTCGATCAGCGCGGTCGACGAGTTCGGTCCGGTGATCGACGACATCTACGATTTCGCCGAGGCCCACGGCTTCGAGATCGACGGCATCACGCAGGAAGGCGGGGCCGGCCAGCTTGAGATCAACCTGCGTCATGGGGATCCCGTGGTGCTGGCAGACGAGATCTTCTTCTTCAAGCGGCTGATCCGCGAGGCTGCTTTGCGCCACAAGTGCTATGCGACATTCATGGCCAAGCCGATCGAAGGCGAGCCAGGCAGCGCGATGCATATCCACCATTCGGTCGTCTCGACCGAAACCGGGCGCAACATCTTCTCGGACGCCGATGGCAACGAGACGCCGGAGTTCATGCATTTCATCGGCGGTCTGCAGCGCTATATTCCGGCGGCGACGCCGCTTTTCGCGCCCTACGTCAATTCCTACCGGCGCTACGTCAAGGATCACGCCGCCCCGATCAACCTTGAATGGGGCCGTGACAACCGCACCACCGCGATCCGCGTGCCCGTCTCCGGGCCCGAGGCGCGGCGGGTCGAGAACCGCCTGCCGGGCATGGACTGCAACCCCTACCTCGGGATCGCGGCCTCGCTGGCCTGCGGATACCTCGGAATGATCGAGAAGATCACGCCCAAGGACGAGTTCATCGGCGATGCCTATGACACCGAGGAGGAGATTCCACGAGGCATCTATGCCGCGCTGGACGAATTGGAGGCCGCAGACTCATTCCGCGCGGTTCTGGGCGAACGGTTCTGCGAGGTCTACGAGATCGTCAAGAAGGCCGAGTATGACGATTTCCTTCAGGTCATCAGCCCTTGGGAACGCGAACATCTGCTGCTGAACGTATGAATCCTCTGTACCACAACGACCGGCCCGGGGTTTTCCCCGAAAGCTACTATGTCGCAACCGCCGACATCCCGCCCCAGCGCCCGGCGCTGGACGGAGACATGCGTGCGGACGTGGCAGTGATCGGGGCCGGCTACACAGGACTCTCAACCGCGCTGCATGCCGCGAAGAAGGGGCTCAAAGTCGTCGTGATTGATGCCCATCGCGTTGGCTTCGGCGCGTCGGGGCGCAACGGCGGCCAGGTCGGGACGGGCTGGAACAAGGACCAGCACTGGCTTGAGAGGCGGGTCGGCAAGGACGATGCCCGCAAGCTGTGGGATCTGACGGTGGAGGCCAAGGCGCTGACGCGGGAGTTGGCGGCGGCCCATGCGCCCGAGGCCGGCTACAAGCCCGGTGTCCTGCAGGGCGAGTGGACCGAGAAGGGCGCAGCCGAGTCACGTCTTTATGCGCATTGGCTCTCCGAGACCTATGGGTACGAGACCGAGTACCTCGACCGTGACGCCATTCAGGATGTCTGCAGGGCGCAGGTTTATATGGGCGGCGTTCTGGACATGGATGCCGGGCATATTCACCCGCTCCGCTACTGCCTGGGACTGGCGCGTGCCGCCGAGGCGGCCGGTGCAACGATCTTCGAGATGACCGAGGCGTTGCGGGTGTCGGATGGCGCTGTCGAGACCGCGACGGGAACGATCAGGGCGGATCACGTCGTGATCGCGGGCAACGGATACCTTCCCAATATCAACGGCTTCGTTGCAGCCCGTGTGATGCCGATCAACTCGTTCATTGCCGCAACCGAACCGCTGGGGGATCGGGCGAAGGATGTGCTGCCACGGGATGTCGCCGTCGCCGACGACCGCTTCGTGGTGAACTACTTCCGGCTGTCGCAGGATGGCCGTCTCTTGTTCGGCGGTCGCGAAAACTATGGTCTGGGCTTTCCCACCGATATCCTGACCGCGCTGCGCGCACGGATGCTGCGACTGTTCCCGCAACTGGACGGGGTGCGCATAGATTATCACTGGGGCGGCACGCTGGGGATCACCATGCACCGTTTGCCGATGGTGCGCCGGATCGACGACAAGACGATCGTTGCCGCCGGTTTCTCGGGCCACGGCGTTGCCCTCACCGGGCTGGCCGGCAAGATCTTGGCTGAGACGGTGGCAGGGCAGGCGGGACGGCTGGACCTGATGTCGAAACTGCCGCTTCAGGGATTCCCGGGCGGTGCGGCGGCGCGCGCTCCGCTGCTGACTCTGGCGATGACGTGGTATTCTCTGCGGGACCGGCTGGGGATCTGACCCAAAGGCATTTGCCGTGATCCCCTCCGCTGCTAGGTACTTCCTGATAGCGGAGGTGTTCCATGAAACCGATAGAGACAGACGACCTGACCATCCATTTCGATGGCAAGACCTGTATCCATGCGCGGCGCTGCGTTCTGGGACTGCCCGGCGTTTTCGACCCGGACGCGCGACCCTGGATCCAGCCGGGAGACACCCCGACGGAGGAAATCGTCAGGATCATCGAGGCCTGCCCGTCTGGAGCGCTGACCTATGAGCGCAAATCGGGTCTGGTCGAGGCCGCACCGAAGTCGAACACGGTCCGTGTCTGGGAGAACGGACCGCTGGAGGTCCGGGGCGATGTCCGGATCGAAGGCCTGGCACCTCGGACCCGTGCCCTGATCTGCCGTTGCGGGCGCACGACGAACCCGCCGTTCTGCGACAATTCCCATCGCGACGGATTCGAGGCGACGGGTCTCCCTTCCTTCAAGGGTGAGAAGGACACCGAGCTTCCCGCAGGCGACGGCCCGGTCGAGATCAGCGCGCGCGAGAACGGATCGGTGATGATCGTCGGCAATGTTGAGGTGATCGGTGCCGATGGCTCCCGCGTTGCGCGAACGCAGAAAGCGTGGCTCTGCCGTTGCGGCGCGTCGGACAACAAGCCCTTCTGCGACGGATCGCATGGCAAGATCGGCTTTCGGAAAGCAGGGACGTCCGAAGGCTAGCCGCGCTTCATCAGCCAGTAATACAGCCAGTCGGGCAGGAACTGGGTGGCGCGGAAGAACAGGCTGAAGAGCGTCGGAAAGTTCCGTGCGAAGCCGTCGCCCTGCATATGCTCCACGAAGATGCGGGCCGCAGGTCCGGGTTCCATGATGAACGGCATGTTGAAGTCGTTCTTGTCGGTCAGCCGGGTCCTGATGAAGCCGGGGTTGATCAGTTGCACGTCGATGCCGGAGCCTTTCAGGTCGGCATACATGGTTTCGGCCAGCGACATGATGCCGGCCTTGGACGCGCCATAGCCAACCGCGCCGGGCAGGCCCCGGAACCCGGACAACGATCCGGTCAGCACGATATGCCCGGTTCCCCGCTCAATCATACGAGGCACCACGTGACCAAGAACACGCACCGCGCCGGTCAGGTTGATGTTCAGCATCGCCGCGGCCTTTTCGCCGTCGAACTCCTGCGAAGTCATGGGCCAGTAGACCCCGGCCAGGAAGACGAGGCCGTCGACCGCGCCCGCTTCGCGGGCCGCGGAGGCGACGCTTTCGGCGTCGGCGATGTCGACGGGGACGACCCGCGCCGGTCCGGGGCATTCTGCCGCCAGTGTTTCGAGATCGTCCTTGCCGCGCGCGCTCAGGATCACCTCGGCGCCAGTCTTCGAGATCTCCAGCGCGACCGCGCGTCCCAACCCGGCGGAAGCCCCGACAATCCAGTACCTTTTACCCTTCCAGTCTCTCACGCCGCTTCCTTCTTCCGTTCGGCCGCCTCTACGGGGCGCATTGTGGCCACCAGTTCGGCGACCTTGATCCCGAATTTCCGGAACTGGCTGCGGTTCATGATGGTGCCGTTCTCGACCAGGTACATCCAGTCAACGGCGTCCAGAACGTGCCCGCCCGAGCTTTCGGGCAGCCTGATCCTGTAGGACAGCTTGACGCCGGAACCGGATTG
Source organism: Silicimonas lutimaris (assembly GCF_047314965.1). NCBI lineage: Bacteria > Pseudomonadati > Pseudomonadota > Alphaproteobacteria > Rhodobacterales > Paracoccaceae > Silicimonas > Silicimonas lutimaris. The sequence continues at coordinate 124,757 of NZ_JBLBVK010000057.1, forward strand.
CCTGCCCTCGCCCGCGCCTATCAGGTCTTCCGCCTCGGCGCGGATGCGGCCGTCGGGCAGGAGCGTCAGGCGCCATTCCCGATTCTGCGTTGCACCGGAGCAATAGCGGAACTGTTCGGTCATCCGGCCTTTGTCGCCATCCCATTCAGCGTAGAAATCCGCGACGAAGCGCGAGGTGACGCGCCCCGTGGGTCCAAAGATCACGCCTTCGCACAGGATCGGCCCGTTCAGATGCTTGCGCAGATCGAATGCCTTCTCGGTGCCTGCATAGTCCTCGGGTGTCTGACCCGCGAAGTCGAGATACCGGGCGCGCAGCCAGACCGACGCCGCGATCACCGCAGCCCCCATCAGAAATGCGAAAAAGTAATCCATGACCTATGCCTCCTTCATGGCAGGTCTGGCGTCGGGGCCGTCAAGCGGCGTCGCTGCCAGAAGAGCCAGGGCGGCGACTTTCAGAACGCAAGGCAGTATCGCGTACATCGCCGTCAGGGTTGTCTTTGCCGTGTCGGGAAGACCATCCGACCCGGCCTGAAAGCCGCTGGCTTCCAGAAGCGGCAGCAGAACCACCGCGGCGAAAGCCAGCGAGAATTTGGAAACGAAGGACCAAAGGCCGAAACCTTCGGCCGCTTCGGGCGATACCTCTGCCGCACGGGCGGCAAAGATCGCGGGCAGAAGCGTCATGTCCGCGCCCAGGGCCGCGCCCGAGGCGATGCAGATCACGACGAACGGCAGAATGTCACCGGCGCCCAGCAATGCGGCCCAGCCGAAGGCAAGGATGGACAGGGCCATTCCGGCCATCAGCGCCTGCTTGGCGCCGACAAGCACTGCAACGCGCGACCATAGTGGTGCCGCTGCCGCCGCCGCGAGGAAGAACAGGAGCAGAAGCGGACCTTCCCAACCCGGTGCGTCCAGCCGGCTTTCGACGAAGAAGAGAAACAGCGTCGAGGTGACCGCGACGGGCGTGGCGTTCAGGAGAGCGATCAGCAGCAACCTGCGCGCCATTGGGTCTGACAGGATTTCGCGGAAGCCGGTGTCTGCGGCCACCATCGCGGGCCGCCATTCGGAGCGCATCGCAAGAATGGCCGCGACGGCAAGGCAGGCGAACAGCGCCGCAAAGATGGCGAAGGGCTTGTCCGAGACCGCCAGCAGCGCCACCGGCGCGACGGCAGCCAGCGAGACACCGAGAAGCGCGCCTGTTTCGCGCCAGCCGGCCAGTCGCACATGCCCGTCATCGCCCAGCGACCCTGCCTTCGAGACACCCTGTGCATAGAAGCTGATCGTCAGGAAGCTGAAGCCCGAAAACAGCGCCGCAAGCGTCAGCGCGAACCACAGGATAGGGCTGAACGGCGGGGTCACCGCGAACAATCCCAGCATGGACAGGGCCATCACGAGGCCACCGAGCGCAACCGCAAGGGCCCGCCGGTTCCGCAAGCGTCTCGACAGCCATCCAAGCGCGGGGTCCTGCACGACGTCGATCAGGCGCAACAGGAACAGTACGCCGCCGAGAGCGGCAAGGCTTACGCCGTACTGGTCGACGTAGAACTTCGGCGCGTGGATATAGATGGGCAGGCCGGCCATGGCGAGCATGGCTGCGAACAGGGCATAGGCCGGCAATCGCTGGGAGGAGGCGCTCATCGCGATACCTCGTCCGCCGGAGGTTCGGGGCGCACGCGGAACGACGCGCCCTTCCACCACAGCTTCAGCGCCTGCCAGTGGATCAGGCCCAGAACGCGGCGCGAGCCAAGCGGGCGGCGCAGCATGGCACGCAGGATGGCGCCGCTGGTCAGAGGTTTCCGGGTGCCTGTCAGCGTCGCCAGAAGCCCGCCATTTCCGGTGGTGTAGTCTATCCAGATCCCGATCCGGTCGTCCCGGATATCGAACCGGAACTCATACGAACCCTCGACCGGCTGGAAGGGGGATACATGGAAAATCTTCGTTGCCTGCAACCGGTCGGTCGCCTCGATGGGGCGAAGGTCGGGATGATGGCAAAGGTAGGAGTGGCGGTCTCCGTAGGTGTTGGTCACCTCGGGGATCACCACCCGCAGCGCGCCTTCGACGTCGTGGATCAGCCAGAAGGAGACCGGGTTGAAGACGTGACCCAGAACACGCGGTTGTGCCAGAAGGTCGATCCGACCGATCTCGAACCCATCCGCTCCATGCTCGCGCAGGGCCTCGCGCACCCAGGGCGCGCCGCGGCCCTCTTTCGGAGCGCCGCCGTGGTCGCTGTCATGGAGGGCAAAGAGGCGTCCGTGGTTGCGCGAGAACAGTGCCGGCGCCGAGGGCGAGGGATCTTCGGCATTCAGCAGCACGTAGTCCACGGTGTAGCGGAACGCGTTTTCCACCGCGCCCTTGCGACCGTGAAAGGTCTGCCCGTCGATATGATCGACGCGTGAGGTCATTCGGCAGCCAGCGATATCTGGTTCTCGGCCGTGATCTGCCCGGCGACCTCGACCGCCGAGGCCAACCCGTCCTCGTGAAAGCCGTGCCGCATCCACGCGCCGCAGAACCAGGTCCGGTTCTGTCCGTTGATCGCCCGGATCGTATCCTGCGCGGCCAGAGCCGCGCTGTCATAGACCGGGTGGTGAAAGACGCATTCGTCGTAGATTTTCTCTTCGGCGATTGGCGCTTCGCGGTTCAGCGTCACGAAATGCGGGTCGTCATGCGGGATGGGCTGCAACGAGTTCATCCAGTAGCTCAGGTCGATCGGGTGATCGGGGTCGGTGCTTGTCTCGACATAGGTCCATGACGACCAGGTCTTCTTTCGTTTCGGCATGACCGAGGTGTCACAATGAAGGACGGCGCGGTTCGGCTGGTACCGCACGGCGGACAGTGCCGTCCGCTCCACACCGGTCGGGTCCGAGAGGAGCGAGAGCGTATCATCGGAATGGGTGGCAAAGACGACCGCGTCGAAGGGTTCCCACTCGCCGCCTTCGCAGCGCACATCGACTCCGAACGCGCGACGCCGGACGCCACGGGTCTTCGCGCCGAGGCGCAGGTCGACGCCGCGGGATTCGATCGCGGCCTGAAGGCGTGTCACATACTCGATCGAGCCGCCCTTGACGGTGTACCACTGATGGTTCTCGTTCCAGTCGAGGATGCCGTGGTTCTTGAAGAACTGGACCATCGCATCGGCTGGGAAATCGAGGATCTTGCGCTTGGGAGTCGACCAGATCGCGCCCGAGAACGGTGTCAGGTAATACTCGCGAAACCACGGGCCCAGCCCCAGACGTTCGGTCAGGTCGCCAATGGACATGCCCGGTCTGGCCGTCGCAAGCGCCTCGCGGTTGAAGCGAAGGATATCGCCGATCATCCGCAGGAACGCCGGCCGCGCAAGGTTGCGGCGCTGGGCAAAAACCGAATCCACGCTGCTCAGCGCATATTCCAGTCGACCGCCCCGCGCTGACACCCCGAAGCTCATGTTGCTTTCGATGACAGGAACACCCAGCGTATCGAAAAGCGCGGTCAGATGCGGATAGTTCTGATAGTTGAAGACGATGAACCCGGTGTCCACCGGCTGGTCGCCGCGCTTGCCTGCCATGATCGTGCGCGCGTGCCCGCCCAGTCGCGGCTCGGCCTCGAACAGGACCACATGGGCGTTCTCGGCCAGATGATAGGCTGCGCCCATTCCCGAAATGCCGCCGCCGATGACCGCAATACGTTTTGCGGCCGAACCGCGCTCTTCAAACGGCATTCAATGTGCTCCTGTGTTTGTCCTGCTTACCTTTACGGCAAACAGAGGTGTGCAGATTAAAAATTCAGGGATGGGAAAAAAGTAATCCATCCTGCCCCCTTCCGCGTATTGGGAACAAATGTCGATGGAAATCGCACTTGAAAGCCGGGCTGGCACACGCGGTACACATGGTTATTGTGGGCCTGTGGGAAACGTGTCTGACGAAAGGCGAGAGCGCGTGACTGTCATGGCGGAAGCCGGCAACGAAGAATGGATCGCATTGGTCGACAGGGTGCGCGAGCATCAGGACCGCGCGGCCTTTGCCGAGCTGTTTCGCCATTTCGCGCCCCGCGTGAAGGCTTTTCTGATGAAGTCCGGCGCAGGGGAAGCCTTGGCCGACGAATGCACGCAGGAGGTCATGGCGACGCTTTGGACCAAGGCGCATATGTTCGATCCCTCGCGGGCCAGCGTGTCGACCTGGGTCTTCACGATTGCCCGTAACCGCAAGATCGATGCGCTGCGCCGGATCAGGCGCCCGGAACCCGAGGATCTTCCCTGGGGCCCCGAGGCGGAACCGGACCAGGCCGACGTCATGACGCTTCAGCAGGAAAGCGAGAAACTGGCGAAGGCAATCGCGGAATTGCCTGAGAAACAAAGGGAACTGATCGAACGGGCGTACTTTGGCGATCTCAGCCATAGCGAGATCGCAGAGGAAACGGGCCTGCCGCTTGGCACGATCAAATCGAGGATACGGCTGGCGCTGGAGAGACTGCGCCACGCGATGAAGTGAGTTACGCGATGAACGAGATCAGACACCACCTAACCGACGGCCTGCTGATGAGCTATTCCGCAGGTACCTTGCCCGAGGCGTTCAGCCTTGTCGTCGCGACCCACGTGTCGCTGTGCGACGAATGCCGCGCCCGGATGGACAGTTTCGACGCCGTCGGCGGGGCGCTTCTCGGAGATTCGGACGAGGTGTCTGTTTCCGAAGATGCGCTAGAGGCGACGATGGCCCTGATCGATGCGGCTCCGCAGATCGTGCAGCCGGCGAATATCTCCGGTCCCGACGCCATTCTGCCCGCGCCTTTGCAGCAGTATGTCGGTGGCGATGCCGATGCGATCCGCTGGCGGCCCATCGGCGGCGGTGTGCGTCAGGCCGTTCTGGATACCGGCGGTGAAGCCAGCGTTCGTCTGCTTGCCATCCCTGGCGGGGCGGCGATGCCCGACCATGGTCACCGCGGAATGGAACTGACCCTCGTTCTGCAGGGCGCGTTCCGGGATGAGGAAGACCGGTTCGGTCGCGGGGATGTCGAGGTCGCGAACGAGGATCTGCATCACACGCCGGTCGCGGAAGAGGGTGTGGAGTGCATCTGCCTTGCAGCTACCGACGCCCCGTTGCGGTTCAAGGGCATCATTCCCCGGATCGCCCAAAAGTTCATCGGGATTTAGCTGGCGGCCGACGCTTTGTGCCGGCCCGAGGGCGGGCCGGCTCAGAATTTCGATGCTATCCGTGGCGCGACGCCATAGATTTGCTTTTATGCTCGGCGCATCCTCATCGTCTCTCCGACACGTCTCCGGCACAAGCAGGACGGCACTCTGCCGGGCGCGTGCCTCATGAAACGCTTTGCCGCACTCTTCACCGCGCTGGACCAGACCACCGGGACCAATGCAAAGGTCGACGCGCTGGCGGCCTATTTCACCGAAGCGTCCGAGGCCGACCGACTGTGGACCATCGCGCTGTTGTCGGGTCGCCGTCCGAAGCGCAGCGTGACCGTCACGCGCTTGCGGGAATGGGCGGCGGAGCGGGCAGGCATTCCCCTTTGGCTCTTCGAGGAGAGCTATCCGATTGTCGGCGACCTGGCCGAGACGATCGCGCTTGTCCTGCCCGAGCCAGTGCGGAAAACGGACCGTTCGCTGTCGGAGTGGGTCGCCGAGATCAAGGGGTGGTCAGCCTTGGAGGAGCCCGAGCGCAAGACACGTGTGCTGGCTGCATGGGACGGGCTGGAGGCCACGGAGCGCTTCGTGTTCAACAAGCTTATCACCGGCGGGTTCCGCATGGGCGTGAGCCAGAAGCTCATGACCCGCGCTCTCAGCCGGGCGACAGGCATCGCGGAAGCGGACCTTGCCCATCGCCTGATGGGCGACTGGACACCCGAAACCGTCAGCTACTCCGGTCTGATCCTCGCGCCCGACCCCGGCGCGGATCTTTCGAAACCCTATCCGTTCTATTTGTCCTACCAGCTTGACGATCCGGTCGAGAGCCTTGGCGACGCACGGGATTGGGCGGCGGAGCACAAGTGGGACGGGATCCGGGGGCAGGTGGTCGTCCGCTCGGGGCAGCATTTCGTCTGGTCGCGCGGCGAGGAGCTGATGACCGACCGCTTTCCGGAACTGGCGAGGCTGATCGACTTCCTGCCCGATGGCACGGTGATCGACGGCGAGCTTCTGGCCTGGGACGCCTCTGCGGAGATGCCGCTGAGCTTCAACGCGCTTCAGAAGCGGATCGGCCGGAAGATGGTGCCGAAGAAGCTTCTGGAAGAAGCCCCGGTCATTCTGAGAGGCTATGATCTTCTCGAAGATGGCGGCGCCGACATCCGGAACGCGCCCTTCGCCGAACGGCGCGCGCGCCTGGACGGTATCGCAAGGGATGTTCCCTCCGACGCCCCGTTGCGTCTGTCGCCGCTTCTGACGTTCGCGGACTGGGACGACCTTGCCCGGCAGCGCGAGGCTTCCCGCGATCTGGGGGCCGAGGGCGTGATGCTGAAGCGGCTGGACAGCCCGTATCGCGACGGGCGGCGCAAGGGTGACTGGTGGAAGTGGAAGGTCGATCCCCTGGTGATCGACGCGGTGATGATCTATGCGCAGGCCGGCCACGGACGGCGCGCCAACCTGTTCACCGATTTTACCTTCGCCGTCTGGTCGGGAAATGACCTGGTGCCGTTTACCAAGGCCTATTCCGGCCTGACCGACGCCGAATTCCGCGAGATCACCGCCTGGGTCCGCAAGAACACGCTTCAGCGGTTCGGTCCGGTGCGGTCGGTGAAGGCCGAACATGTTTTCGAGATCGCCTTCGAGGGCATCCAGGAGAGCACACGGCACAAGTCCGGCGTGGCGCTCAGGTTCCCGCGCATGAGCCGCTGGCGCAGGGACAAGCCGGTGGCGGAGGCGAACACGCTGGACGATTTGAAGGCGATGCTGGCCGCCCATGGCTGAGGGTTTGCGCCGCCTTTGGCGTCGCGCCATGCGAGGGGGCGCCGCCCCCTCGCGCTCCCCCGCCGTATTTTTGCCAGGAAGAAAGACGATCGAGCTTTCTTGAACCGTTCCGCCCGGACCGCTAGGTCAGGTGGAGGACAGAGAAGGACAATTTCATGCGTTTCGACCCCCAGCCCAATTTCGACGCCAATGCCGCAGGCGGAAAGGATCTCGGCGATCTGCCCGAATGGGATCTTTCCGATCTCTACACCAGCCCCGATGCGCCCGAGTTCAAGCGCGACATGGAGTGGCTGGAGAAGGCCTGCGCCGACTTCGCGGCGACTTACGAGGGCAAGCTTGCCGGGTTGGATGCTAAGGGCATGCTGGACTGTGTGCTGGCCTATGAGAAGATCGACATGATCGCCGGGCGGATCATGTCGTTCATCGGGCTTCGCTATTATCAGAACACCACCGATGCGGCGCGTGCCAAGGCGATGTCCGACGCGCAGGACAAGGTGACGGTCTTCACCACGCCGCTCGTGTTCTACTCGCTTGAAGTGAACCGGATCGAGGATGGCGTTCTGGAAGGCTGGTTCGCCGCGAATGCCGAACTGGCCCGCTACAAGCCGATCTTCGACAGGCTTCGCGCTATGCGGCCCTATCAGCTGTCGGACGAGCTGGAGAAGTTCCTGCATGACCAGTCGACGGTCGGCGCCGCGGCCTGGAACCGTTTGTTCGACGAAACAATCGCGGGTCTCGAGTTCGAGATCGACGGCGAGACGCGCGGGCTGGAAGCCACGCTGAACGACCTGACCGAGCAGGACCGTACCAAGCGCGAAGGCGCGGCGCGGGAACTGGCGCGTGTCTTCGGCGAGAACGTCAAGATCTTCGCCCGCGTGCACAACACTCTGGCGAAGGAAAAGGAGATCGAGGACCGCTGGCGCAAGATGCCGACGCCGCAGACCGGCCGGCACCTCTCGAACCATGTGGAACCCGAGGTGGTCGAGGCGCTGCGGAACGCGGTGGTGAATGCCTATCCTAAGCTGTCGCACCGGTATTACGAATTGAAGCGCGGCTGGCTGGGCCTGGACCGGATGCAGGTCTGGGATCGCAATGCGCCCCTGCCGATGGAATCGGACCGCAGGATCGGATGGGACGAGGCGCGTGAAACCGTCCTTTCTGCCTATGGCGAGTTCGACCCGGAAATGGCGAAGCTGGCCGAGCCGTTCTTCGACAAGGGCTGGATCGATGCGCCCGTGAAACCCGGCAAGGCGCCGGGCGCCTTCGCGCATCCCACGGTGGCCGACGTGCATCCCTATGTGATGCTGAACTATCTTGGCAAACCGCGGGACGTGATGACGCTGGCCCATGAGCTGGGCCATGGCGTGCACCAGCGTCTGGCGGCGGGGCAGGGCGAGTTGCTGGCCTCGACGCCCCTGACGCTGGCCGAGACCGCGAGCGTCTTCGGCGAGATGCTGACGTTCAAGCGCCTGCTGCGTAACGCGCCCTCGGCGAAGGAGAAGAAGGTGCTTCTGGCCGGCAAGGTCGAGGACATGATCAACACGGTGGTCCGGCAGATCGCGTTCTACGATTTCGAGTGCAAGCTGCACGATGCGCGGCGCGAGGGCGAGCTGACGCCGGACGACATCGGCGCGCTCTGGATGAGTGTGCAGGGCGAGAGCCTGGGACCGGCGTTCGACTTCATGGAGGGGTACGAAACCTTCTGGGCCTATATCCCGCATTTCGTGCATTCGCCCTTCTACGTCTATGCCTATGCCTTTGGCGACGGGCTGGTGAACGCGCTTTACGCCGCCTACGAGGAGGGCGATGCGGATTTCCAGGCGAAGTATTTCGAGATGCTGAAGGCGGGTGGCTCGAAGCACCACAAGGAGCTTCTGGCACCCTTCGGTCTGGATGCAAGCGACCCGGCGTTCTGGGACAAGGGTCTTTCGATGATTTCGGGCTTCATCGACGAACTGGAGGCGCTGGAGTAGGCTTGGCGCGGCAACACGCGCGGAGGAGGCCGCGCGACGGGGGGATGGATGCGACGCTTCGCGTTGGCAGCGCTATTGCTTTTGAGCCTGTGCCTTGTGGCGTTCTTCGCCCTGGCGCCGGGTATTGCGGAGCGATCGCAGAACGTCGTCAGGGCGCATGAACCGGCGCAGGTCTCCGTTGAGGCCCGGGCGCTTCATGATGACCTTCTGATCGGCGACTGGCATGCTGACAGTCTTCTCTGGAAGCGCAGCATCCTGAAGCGGGCTGACCGTGGGCATGTCGATCTGCCGCGCCTGATCGAAGGGAACGTCGCGCTTCAGGTCTTCACTGCCGTGACCAGATCGCCCCGCGGCCTGAACTACGAAACGAACGCGGCGGATGCACCGGACGACATCACGCTTCTGGCGATGGGTCAGCTATGGCCGGTTCGTACATGGTCAAGCCTTGCCGAGCGCGCGCTCTACCAGGCGCAAAAACTCCAGGATGCCGCCGATGGAAGCGATGGCCGTCTTCGCGTGATCCGGAGCGGTGCGGATCTCGACACGCTGCTGGCCGACCGGGCTGCGGACCGGACGGTTGTCGGCGGGATCTTCGGTATCGAGGGGGGGCATGCGCTGGAAGGCAACATAGAGAACCTGGACCGGCTTGAGGCGGCGGGTCTGCGACTGGTCGGACTGCAGCATTTCTTCGACAACGATCTCGGCGGCTCGCTGCATGGCGAAGACGAGTCCGGGCTGACGGACTTTGGCCGGCTTGTCGTTCTGGAGGTTGTCCGGAGGAACATGGTGCTGGATCTTGCGCATTCGAGCCCGCAGGTGGTGCGTGACGTTCTGGCCCTGACCAACATCCCTCTTGTCGTCAGCCACACCGGTATCCACTCGCACTGTCCGACACCGCGGAACTTTGCCGATCCGCTGATGCAGGATATTGCCCGCAGGGGCGGGGTGATCGGCATCGGTTACTGGGCTAGCGTCACCTGCGATGACAGTCCCGCCGGGATTGCCGCTGCGATCAAGGCCGCTATTGCACTTGTGGGTGAGGACCACGTCTCGCTCGGGTCGGATTTCGACGGCACTGTGACGACCAGTTTCGACACCTCGGAGCTGGCAGGTCTGACGCAAGCCATGCTCGACGCCGGGTTGAGCGAGCGGCAAATCCGCAAGATCGCAGGGGAGAATATGGTTCGCGTGCTGAAGGCGCGATTGCCCTAGACCGGGTCTCCTGCGGGTCAGCCGCCAGACTTTCCTGTGGCCCTGAAGACCGAACTTGCGGTGAACAGCAAAGCCGCCACGCAGACAATGCTGGGTCCCGCCGGGGTGTCGAGTTCCCAGGCCAGCCACAGTCCGCCCAATGCCGAGAGAGCGCCGATCCCCGCCGCGATGGAGGCCATCCGCTCGGGCGTCTCGGCCAGCGGGCGCGCGGCGGCGGCTGGGATGATCAACAGCGCTGCGATCAGCAGTGCCCCGACGACCTTGATCGCCACAGCAACAACGATCGCAAGAGCGAGGGTCAGGATCATTTGCTCGCGGCGCGCGTCGACGCCCGCTGCGCGCGCCAACTCGGCGTTGAGCGTCGAAAGAAGCAGCGCCGACCACCGCCAGACCAGAAGACCCACCACAAGGGCGGCGCCGGTCCAGATCACCAGAAGATCGGTCTGGCTGACCGCCAGGATGTCGCCGAAGAGAAACGCCATCAGATCCACGCGCACATTGGTCAGGAACGAGACTGCCACCAATCCGAAGGCAAGCGAGGAATGGGCAAGGACTCCAAGCGCGGTGTCCACCGCGAGGCCCCGATGGGACAGAACGGTCACTGCCACGCCCATCACCAGCGCCATAACCAGCGCGCCGGCGAAGACCGGCATCGACAGGGCCAGCGCGATCGCGACACCAAGGATCGCGGCATGGGCCGTGGCGTCGCCGAAATAGGCCATGCGCCGCCAGACCACGAAACACCCCAGTGGCGCGGCGGCCAGCGCAACGCCCAGCCCTGCAAGTGCCGCGCGGATGAGGAACGAGTCGAGAAGGTCCATCAGTGGTGCTCGTGGTCGTGGGCGTGGTCGTGATGGTGCGCATGGTCATGCGCGTGGTCGTGCTCGTGCCGGTAAAGCGCCAGCGTGCCCCGCGTGCCGGTGCCGAACAACGCGCGATACTCCGGGGCCGATGCGACGTGTTCCGGCGCGCCTTCACAGCAGATGTGGCCGTTCAGGCAGATCACCCGGTCGCTGGCGGCCATCACGACGTGCAGTTCGTGGCTGACCATCAGGATCGCCGCGCCGGTGTCGCGCCGGACGGCTTCAATCTCTTCGTAGAAGGCCGCGGAACCGGGCTGGTCGAGACCCTGTGTCGCCTCGTCGAGGATCAGAAGCTGCGGTTTGTCCAGAAGCGCCCGGGCCAGCAGTGCCCGCTGGAACTGCCCCCCGGAGAGCGCCGACATCTGCCGGCCGCCCAGATCAGAGGCTCCGGCGCGGTCAAGGGCGGCATCCCGTTCTGCCTTGCTGACCGGTTTCGGCAGGTTGAGGAACCGGTCCACGGTCAACGGCAGGGTCTGGTCGATATGCAGCTTCTGGGGAACATAGCCGATCTTCAGCCCCGGCGCCCGCATCACCTGACCCGTCGCGGGCTCGACCGCTCCGAGAATCGCCTTCAGCAGGCTGGACTTTCCCGACCCGTTCGGGCCGACGATCGTGACGATCTCGCCCGGATCGATGCTGAAATTCACGCCGGAGAGCACCGTCTTTCCAAGGTAGGCGACGGACAGGTTCCTGACCTCGACCAAGCTCATGATCTGCCCTCTCTCTGGCAATCCGGGCAAAGCCCGACCGCTTCGACAACTGCGCGTTCGATCTTGAACCCGGCCTGGCGCGCGGCTTCGCCCAGCCTGCCTTTCCGGGCGTCCGACGGGGCCTCGGCCACGCGGTCGCAGGTGCGGCAGATAAGGAAGGCGGGCGCGTGATCCTCGCCCGGATGCGCGCAGGCCACGAAGGCGTTCAGTCGCTCGATCCGATGCACGAAGCCCTGTCTGGCAAGAAAATCAAGCGCCCGGTAGGCGACGGGCGGCTGCGAGCCAAGCCCTTCGTCCCTCAGGATGTCCAGGATCTCATAGGCGCCCATCGCGCGATGCCGTTCCAGCAGGATTTCCAGCACCCTCCGGCGCACCGGCGTCATCTGGACCCCAGCCGTCCGGCAATGCTCTTCGGCGGCGGCGATGCCGTCTGCGATGCAGTGCGCATGATCGTGAGTGTCGAAGCCGATCGGGTCCATAAAGTTCTGTCCGGGTGAAGCTTGGATATTGATATGTTATACTATAACGTTTATCAAGCGCGCCGTTGCCTCACCGATGAGATTCCCATGCGCCTTTTTCTCGCTCTTCTCCTTTCCGCTCTGTCCGGTCCCGCACTTGCCGAGGTTCCGAAGGTCGCGACCGATATTCCGCCTGTCCACGGTCTGGTGTCGCGGGTCATGTCGGGTCTTGGGACACCTGCTTTGGTGGTGCCGCCTGCGGCGTCTGCGCATAGTCACGATCTGCGTCCTTCGGAAGCTGCCGCGCTGGAGCAGGCCGACGCCGTCTTCTGGGTCGGCGAGGCGCTGTCTCCATGGCTCTTGCGGCCCGTCGAGACACTGGCTTCGGATGCGACGGTGGTCGAACTCCTCGATACCGAGGGCACGGCGCTGCTGCCTTTCCGTGAAGCTGAGGAATTCGGTGCTGATCACTCCGGGCATGACCACGATCACGGACACGGTCACGACGACATCGACCCGCACGCGTGGCTCGATCCTGCCAATGCACAGCACTGGCTGGAGGTGATCGCGGGCGTCCTGTCAGATCTCGATCCCGATAATGCCGGAACCTACCGGGCGAATGCCGAGGCCGGCCGTGCCGAAATCGACGAAGCCTTTCAGAAGCTTCAGGAGCAACTGAAGGGAGCGGACGGCATTCGCTACCTCGTGTTTCATGACGCCTATCAGTACTTCGAGGCCCGATTCGGGCTGGAACCGGTCGGGGCCGTCACCTTGGGAGACGCTGCTGCCCCCGGTCCGGCGCGAATCGCCAAACTGCAGGAACAATTGATACGATCCGGTACATTTTGTTTGCTGACGGAGCCGCAGGAAAACAGCCAGTTGATTGGCGTGTTGTCGAACGGCGGGGCCATGAAGATCGTGGAAATCGATCCGCTGGGAACCGGCGTATTGGCTGAAGCCCCTTTTTATCCTGCATTTCTGGCCTCTTTGGGGAACAGTTTCGACGCTTGTCGCTGATGATACCGCCCCGTGTCGGGACGTCACGGATATGCGACACGGCCACGCGGGATGTTCGCACTTGTTGACGCAATCTGCGCAACTTGCCACATTTCCGCCATAAAGTTCCCTGGGGGTGGGTAAACGGTGTCTTCTTCGCGCTTGACGATCTTGCCGCAGCCGTATGCGGACAAACCTGCTGTGTCGCGGGTTTTTGCGGTTGATCCCGAACTGCCGCCCGTAGACGTGACATCCGTCAGCCGGATGGCGCAGGGTGGCCGTTGGCGCACCGAGGCCATGCGCAGCTATGACCGGCCGGTCCTGCTTTGGGTGACAAGAGGCCAGGGTCGACTGACGATCGCCGGCCGCACCTGCGGTTATGGTCCGCACAATCTTGTCTTCCTGCCGCCAAGGACGATGCATGGCTTTTCGACCATGGGCCCGGTTCTTGGATCTCTGGTCTTCCTGCCCGACGATCCCATGTTCGACTGGCCGGTCGAGGCTTTGCACCTGCGCCTGAACGACGTGCAGAGGCAGCGCGAACTGACCGCCATGATCGATGCCATGTCGCGCGAACGCGACAGCGGATGCGACCGTTCGAACATGGCTCTCTATCACCATGCAGGGCTCTTGTCGGTGTGGGTATCGCGCACTGCCGATCAACTGGCAGGCACGCAACCGCCGTCGCCCGGAACGCGCCTGGACACCCCGGCGCACAGGCTGGCTGAGGCCTTCACGGCGCTGGTCGAGCGCGATTTCCGCAAGGTCGAGGGTGTTCAGCACTACGCGCATCTGCTGGGTGTTACGCCGACGCATCTTTCGCGTGTGTGCCGGAAGGTTGCGGGCGTGCCCGCGCTGGAAATCCTGACCGACCGCCGGCATTTCGAGGCGCGCCGGTTGCTCAAGGATACGCGGATTCCGATTTCCGACATCGCCCGACAAAGCGGGTTCGCTTCGGCGGCCTACTTCACCCGGGCCTTCAGGGCGCGCACAGGCCAATCTCCTTCGGAGTTCCGCTCGGCGCATTGATCCCCGTGGCCCGTGTCGTTTTCCGGTGACATCAATGTCGCAAATGTTACACTTGATGCCGGAACCGGTTGTTGACCGCTTTTCGATCCCATGCGGAAATGCGCCGGTGAGGGAATGAAATTCCCCCCGCCGAAAAACAAAACGGTCTGGCGACCTGACACTTTCGTGCGTTGCCCAAAAACAGACCATCAGGGAGTGACGAAAATGAAACCGAACACGACTCGCCGCGCGACTTTCCATCGTGCGGCCCTTATGCACGCGGACGAGTACCGCGAGGGCAAGATCAGCCGCCGCGAGTTCCTGACCCGCGCTACTGCGCTCGGCGTCACGGCGACCGCCGCCTACGGACTGATCGGCGCAACGGCACCCGCCGAAGCGGCCGGCCATGCCCAGACGGGTGGAACGCTGCGCATCCAGACCCTGGTCAAGGCAATGAAGGAGCCGCGCTCCTATGACTGGTCCGAGGTCGGCAACCAAAGCCGGGGAATCCTGGAATACCTCGTGGAGTACAATGCAGACGGCACGTTCCGCGGAATGCTGCTGGAAAGCTGGACGGTGAACGACGACGCCACCGAGTACGTTCTGAATGTCCGCAAGGGCGTGAAATGGCACGACGGCTCGGATTTCACGGCTGCCGATGTGGTACGCAACATCGAGGGATGGTGCGATGCGAGCGTCGAGACGAACTCGATGGCCTCGCGGATGGGCGCCCTCAGCCAGGATGGCAAGGCGCGCCCGGGCGCGATCACGTCAAGTGACGACCACACGGTTGTCCTCAGCCTGAGCCAGCCGGACATCGCGATCATCGCCAACATGTCGGACTATCCGGCCGCCATCGCGCACAAGGATCACGACTCCGAGGCGCCCTATGAGACTTGGATCGGAACCGGCCCGTACAAGGGTGTGACGCTTGAAGTCGGGATCCAGTGCGTCATGGAGCGGGCCGACCAGCCATGGTGGGGAACCGAAGTCTATGGTGGCCCGTATCTCGACCGGATCGAGATGATCGACTATGGCAACGATCCCGCCTCGTGGGTGGCCGCCGCCGACGCCGAAGAAGTGGACATGTTCTATGAGACGGTCGGTGATTTCATCGACATCATGGACAGCATCGGCTGGACCAAGACCGAAGCCGTGACTGCGGCGACGCTCGTCTTCCGCCCGAACCAGGTGGCGGAAGTCGGTGGGAAGGTCGTCTACGGCGATGCCCGCACCCGCCGCGCTCTGGCGATGGCGGTCGACAACGCCGTCTGCCTCGAACTTGGCTACTCGAACCGCGGCACCGTCGCGGAAAACCATCACGTTTGCCCGATCCACCCGGCCTATGCCGATATCGGCGCGCCGACCTACGATCCTGCAGGCGCCAAGGCGCTCATGGAAGAGGCCGGCATGGGCGACTTCGAGCACGAACTGATCACGGTTGACGACGACTTCGAGCGGAACACGGGCGACGCGGTCGCGGCACAGCTTCGGGACGCCGGCATTCCGGTCAAGCGCACGGTCCTTCCCGGCGCCACGTTCTGGAACGACTGGACCAAGTACCCGTTCTCGGCGACCACCTGGAACCACCGTCCGCTGGACGTCCAGGTTCTGTCCCTTGCCTATCGCTCGGGCGAGGCGTGGAACGAAAGCGCGTTCGCCAACGCCGAGTTCGATGCGCTGATCAACGAGGCTCTGGCGATTGCCGATGCCGATGCGCGTCGCGAAGTGATGGCGAAGGTCGAGCAGATCATGCGCGACGAGGGCGTCATCATCCAACCCTACTGGCGGTCGCTCTACAACCACCACCGGCCGGACGTGGTCGGCGCCGATAAACACCCGGCGCACGAGTTCCACTTCTACAAGTTCGGCTTCGCCGCCTGATCCGACAAGCCGGGGGCCGCGCTGCAGCGGCCCCCGGGCATGACAGGAGGGCAGCCAAATGGGCATGTTCATTCTCAGACGCCTCGGGGTGATGGTCCTGACCGCGATCTGCCTGACTTTCGTGATCTTCTTCCTCACGAACCTCTACCCGAACCTCGAAAAGCTGGCGAAAACCCAGGGCAACGTCCGCATGACGGACGAGCAGGTGGCCCAGTGGATCGACAACAACGGCTTCGGTCAGCCGCTGCTGATCCGCTATGGCCAATGGCTGGGCGTCGCGCCGGGCTGGACCATCACGGGCGAAGACGGCACGGTTCGGGGCCGCTGCATCAATCGCGACAATACAAGCGAGACCGCGCCGCGGTTCTGCGGCGTCCTTCAGGGCGACTGGGGAACCTCGACCGTCTTCAAGGATGACGTCTCCTCCATCGTCTCGACGCGGCTTGGCCTGACCGGCAAGCTGATGTTCTGGGTCATGATGCTCATGGTGCCCTCGGCCCTGATCATCGGCGTCCTTGCAGGGATGCGCGAAGGGTCACGACTTGATCGGTCTCTGTCGACCTTCTCGATCGCTTCCACGGCGACGCCGGAATACGTGTCGGGCGTCATCTTTATCACGTTCCTTGCGTCGTCTGCCGGTGTGAAGTGGTTCAAGGGCACGGCCACAAGCGCCGCCGACGGCGCCACGTTCGAAAACTTCTTCCTGCCGGTCCTGACGATCGCGCTTTACGGCATGGGATATATCGCGCGGATGACGCGCGCCTCGATGACCGAGGTGATGACCGCCCAATACATCCGCACCGCGCGGCTCAAGGGCGTCAGCTTCCGGAACATCGTTCTGAAACACGCGCTTCGGAACGCGCTGATCGCGCCCTTCACGGTGATCATGCTCCAGTTCCCGTGGTTGCTGAACGGCGTCGTGATCGTCGAGACGCTGTTCAACTACAAGGGCTTCGGCTGGACGCTGGTGCAGGCGGCGGGCAACAACGACATCGAGCTCCTGCTTGCCTGTTCGGTCGTCGCTGTCTTCGTCGTGCTGGTCACCCAGCTGATATCCGACATCGGGTATGTCTTCCTGAACCCCCGTATCCGGATCGCGTGAGGAGGAGCCAGACATGGAACAACTGACCTGGACCGGAAGCCTCTCCTTCCTGAATCCCATCTTCGTGGGTCTCTGGGCCCTGTTCGCGGTAAGCGTCCTGGCGCAGATCGTGCTCAGCTTCTTTTCGGGCGCCCACGAATACCAGGGCGGCGCCCTCGCGGGAAAACGTACGCCCTTCGACTATGCCACCACGGCGACGAAGTTCACTTTCGGCCTGATCCTGCTGGTGACGCTCGGATACCTCGCGGGGGGCATCCTGATGCCTTCGATCGAGGCAAAGGGCATTATCGGAACGCTTGCGACCCGGCTTTTGCCGGTCTGGATCGCGCTGGCGGTGACCTTTGCCCTCTCCATAACCTTCAAGCGGCGTCTCGGCCTTTACGGAAAGCTGTTCGACTCGACCATCGGCATGATCGGCTTCGGCATCGTCATGTTCTGGGTTTTCACAGCCATCTTCGGAGCGATGGACCTGATCGTCACGCACGATCCCCTGTCGCAGGTCTCGGGAATGAAGAACAAGCTGCCCGGAGAGCCGACCCCCGAGGGTGAGGGCATCTATCCCTATTATCTCCTGGGCGGCGACAACCTTGCACGCGACGTCTTCAGCCGGGCGGTCAAGGGCTCGTGGGAAGTGATCCGCATCGCGCCCTTCGCGACGCTGTTCGCCTTCATGGTCGGTATCACTCTGGGTCTTCCGGCGGCCTATTACGGCGGCAGGCTCGACACATTCCTGACCTTCCTTGCGAACCTGATCCTGGCCTTCCCGGTGATCCTTCTGTTCTACCTTCTGGTCACGCCCGAAATCGTGCTGACCGGTATCCCGGTGTACATGGCGGCAGTGCTCTTCCTGTTCCCGATCATCTTCCTGGTGATCCTGATCAATTCGCGGTTCTACGTGCAACCCGCGAAGCGGAACCTCTATATCGCGATCACTCTGGCCATCGGCCTGTGGCTCTATGCAGGCATCGCGTGGAACGCCGATCCGCTTGGCATCATCGAATTCCCGCCCAACCTTCTGGTGGTCTTCGTCTCGGTGGTTTTCGTGAACTCGCCGACTGTCTTCCGGATCGTCCGGGGCATCGCGCTGGACATCAAGACGCGGGACTACGTGGCCGCCGGTCAGACGCGGGGCGAGGGGCCGTGGTACATCATGCTTTGGGAGATCCTGCCCAATGCGCGTGGACCGCTGATCGTCGATTTCTGCCTGAGGATCGGGTACACGACCATCCTTCTCGGCACGCTCGGCTTCTTCGGTCTGGGACTCTCGCCGGAAAGCCCGGACTGGGGTTCCACGATCAACGACGGACGCAAGCTTCTCTCCATCTACCCGCACCCTGCGCTTGTTCCGGCACTCAGCCTGATGAGCCTGGTGCTGGGTCTCAACCTCCTCGCCGATGGCCTGCGGGAAGAAAGCCTGAGGGACTGAGCATGGAAACCGGACGTCTTCCTTTCGAAAATGCTGCGGGAAGTCGGGGGCAGCGCCCGCGGGCGGTCTGGCAGGTTGCCATACCTTTTGCCGACGTTTTACCGACGCCTGTCCGACGCCTGATTCCCACTGTTGAAGGAGTGCTCTGATGGCCAAGTGGGATTACGACGGACCGATCCTCGAGATCGAAAACCTGTCCATCAGCTTCTTTACCCGGCTTCGCGAAATTCCTGCCGTGATGGACTTTTCCTGCGTCGTTCAACCCGGCGAGGCGATGGGCCTTGTGGGCGAGTCGGGGTGTGGAAAAAGTACTGTGGCCCTTGGTGTCATGCAGGACCTTGGCGTCAACGGCCGGATCGTCGGCGGCTCGATCAGGTTCAAGGGCCGCGACCTGAACGAGATGACCCAGGACCAGCTGCGCAAGGTTCGCGGCAGTGAAATCGCGATGATCTACCAGGAGCCCATGGCTTCTCTGAACCCGGCGATGAAGATCGGCAAACAGCTTATGGAAGTGCCGATGATCCACGAGGGCGTGGACGAAAAAGAGGCGTATAAACGGGCCCTTGAGGTGGTCACCGATGTGCGTTTGCCTGACCCGGAGCGGATGCTGAACAGCTATCCGCACCAGCTCTCGGGCGGTCAGCAGCAGCGGATCGTGATCGCCATGGCGCTGATGTCGAAACCATCCCTTCTGATCCTCGACGAACCCACAACGGCGCTCGACGTGACCGTTGAAGCCGCCGTGGTCGAACTGGTGAAGGACCTCGGAAAGAAATACGGCACATCGATGCTTTTCATCAGCCACAACCTTGGGCTGGTGTTGGAGACCTGCGACCGGATCTGCGTGATGTACTCCGGCGAAGCCGTCGAGGCAGGTTCGATCGAGGACGTGTTCGACAAGATGCGGCATCCCTATACCCAGGCGTTGTTCCGCTCTATTCCGCTGCCAGGCGCCGACAAGAACGCCCGTCCTCTCGTCGCCATTCCGGGCAACTTCCCGCTGCCCCACGAACGCCCGAACGGCTGCAACTTCGGTCCCCGCTGCGATTATTTCGAAGCCGGGCGATGCGATGCGGGCGATATCAGGATGGATTCGATCGAAGGCGACGATCGTCATGAAAGCCGCTGCCTGAGATTCCGGGAGATCGACTGGGATGCCCCGATTGCCGCGGGTGCGACGCACGAGAAGGCCGAACCGGGCCAGGTCGTTCTCAAGATGGAAAATCTGAAGAAATACTACGAGGTCGCGGCCAATGCCTTGTTCGGCGGTAAGGAGCGCAAGGTCGTGAAAGCCAACGAGACGCTGTCCTTCGAGGCCCGCGAAAGTGAGACTCTGGCCATTGTTGGCGAGTCCGGATGCGGCAAGTCGACCTTCGCCAAGGTCCTTATGGGGCTGGAGACGGCCACATCGGGGCGCATTCTTCTCGATAACAACGAGATCCAGGATATCCCCATCGAGGAACGCGACACCAAGACGATCTCGAGCGTCCAGATGGTGTTTCAGAACCCCTTCGACACGCTGAACCCCTCGATGACCGTCGGGCGTCAGATCATACGCGCGCTGGAGATCTTCGGTGTCGGCAAGACCGAAGAGAGCCGTCGCAAACATATGCTTGAACTTCTCGATCTGGTGAAACTGCCGCGCGAGTTCGCCGAGCGCATGCCGCGGCAGTTGTCCGGCGGGCAGAAGCAGCGGGTCGGCATCGCGCGGGCCTTTGCGGGTGGTGCGCGGATCGTGATCGCCGATGAGCCCGTTTCGGCTCTGGACGTTTCCGTGCAGGCTGCAGTGACCGATCTCCTTATGGAAATTCAACGGAACGAGAAGACGACGCTTCTTTTCATTTCCCATGATCTGTCGATCGTTCGCTATCTCGCTGACCGGGTCATGGTCATGTACCTTGGCCATGTGGTCGAGATCGGAGACACCAATCAGGTCTTCTCGCCGCCCTATCACCCCTATACCGAGGCGCTTCTCTCGGCCGTGCCCATCGCGGATACGAGTGTGAAGAAGAAGCATGTGGTGCTGGAAGGCGACATCCCATCGGCCATGAACCCGCCGCCAGGGTGCCCGTTCCAGACGCGATGCAACTGGAAATCCAAAGTGGCTGGCGGTCTCTGTGACAGGGAGGTGCCACCGATGAGGACATTGGGTGAGGGCCATCAGATCAAATGCCATCTGCCGGAAGAGGCACTTGCCGAGATGGAGCCGGTGATCAGGATCGCGGCCGAGTAAAGGAACCCGTTCCGGGTCGCGGTGCTTCCAAGACTGTTCAAGGTGGCGTGTTCTGCTAGGCTGTCCAAAAGGAATGGGCACGATGCGCGATTTTCGGGACGTCATCCCTGACGAAATTCTGGGTTTCTGGTTTCCCGAAGGTTTGGCGGAGGCCGACGAACAGACCGTTCGTGCCTTCTGGACGAGCCGCATGCAGGGCGGAATGGACGAGGCCATTATCCGCGACTATGCCGACACCGCCCGTGCCGCGGCCGAAGGCCGGTTCGATCACTGGGCCGGTTCGGCGCGTGGACGCCTGGCTCTCATCCTCTTGCTGGATCAGTTTCCGCGCTCTCTCTGGCGCGATAGTCCCGCGGCTTTCGGGCAGGATTTCAAGTCGTGCCGCCTGGCGTTGGAAGGTCTGAAGAACGGGCACTACGATGCGCTGGACCATTTTCATGAAAAGCAGTTCTACGTGATCTGCATTTCTCACTGCGAGGGTCCTGACCATCTGGAGCGCATGGACCTGTGCGTCTCGCTGAACGAAGACATGCTGAAGTCTGCGCGGACAGAATTGATCCGCATGTCAGCCGAGTCCGGTCTCGCCCAGGCGCAGCGCGTTCGGGACATCATCCTTCGTTTTGGGCGCCATCCCCACCGAAACCCCATATACGGCCGAATTTCGACCCCTGCTGAGCAGGCGTATATCGATGTGGGGGATTTTCCCCATGTGCGCAATGCAGAGGCCGAGGCCTGAATTCGGACTGGAACCTCCGCCGGTTTTCCCGCAGCACTGTACTTCGGAGAAGTCGTGCCCATATTGGGCTTGGGAGTTTATGAATGCCGTTCACACTTGCAACCTGGAACATCAACTCGGTCCGTCTGCGGGAGGGACTGGTCTGCAAGCTTCTTGAACAGGAAAGCCCCGACATACTCTGCCTTCAGGAGTGCAAGTCACCCGTCGAAAAGATCCCGCTGGACCGGTTCAACGCACTTGGATACCGGCACATCGTTGCGCGCGGTCAAAAGGGCTATAACGGCGTGGCCATCCTGTCGAAGCTGCCCATAGTGGATGCGGGCGATGTGGATTATGCTTCACTTGGCCACGCGCGCCATGTCGCGGCGCGGCTGGAGAATGGTGTCACGGTCCACAATTTCTACGTTCCCGCCGGTGGCGACGTGCCGGATCGCGAAGTGAACGAGAAATTCGGCCAGAAGCTGGATTACCTGACCGAGATGCGTGACGCTTTCCATTCGGGGAAGCCCGAGAAGTCGATCCTCGTCGGCGATCTGAACATCGCGCCCCGCGAGGATGACGTCTGGAATCACAAACAGCTACTCAAGGTGGTCAGCCACACCCCGATCGAGGTCGAGCATCTGGGCGAGACGCAGGACGCGGGCAGGTGGGTGGACATTACCCGAAAGGACATTCCGGAGGGGCAGCTCTATAGCTGGTGGTCTTACCGGGCGCGAGATTGGGACGAAGCCGACAAGGGACGTCGCCTGGATCATATCTGGGCAACGCCTGACATCGCCAATGCAGGGCATTCCAGCAGGATTCTGCGCGCGGCCCGCGGCTGGGAGCAGCCAAGCGATCACGCACCGGTTTTTGCGACTTTCGATTTGTAGA
Source organism: Silicimonas lutimaris (assembly GCF_047314965.1). Classification (NCBI taxonomy): domain Bacteria; kingdom Pseudomonadati; phylum Pseudomonadota; class Alphaproteobacteria; order Rhodobacterales; family Paracoccaceae; genus Silicimonas; species Silicimonas lutimaris. Next base: position 147,114 of record NZ_JBLBVK010000057.1, read on the forward strand.
GGAGATTTGGAGATGCGGCTTGGAATGATCGGGTCATGGGCACGCTGACACGTCGGGCCGCGCTGCTTGGAGGTGGCGCACTTGTTGGCGGCGTGATCGGCCACACCATCGCTGGAAACGCGCCCAGTCTCGTGGGAACGAACTCGCTTGCGCCCGTGGGTGGCCAGGGCACTCTGAATGACGCGAGCCTGCTGAACGAAACGCCCGTATTCCGCCACGTGGTCATGACCGAAGATCCCGGCGAAGCCCTGATCGATCGGCTGCGTGGAGAGCTGGCGTCGGCCCGTGCCGAGGGCCGGCCATTCAATGTCGGCGCCGCGCGTCATTCGATGGGCGGACACGCGATCCCGCGCGAGGGGCACGCGGTGACGTTCGATAACGCGAATCTGCAGCCGGATACGGGGAACGGAACTTTCCGCGTGCATTCCGGGGCCCGGTGGAGCCAGGTCATCGCCGCGCTGGATCCAATCGGGTTCGGGCCGAAGGTTATGCAATCCAATAACGATTTTGGCGTTGCGGCCACGTTCTGCGTGAATGCGCACGGCTGGCCCGTGCCGCACGGCCCGATGGGCGCGACGGTGCAAAGCCTGAGGATCATGCTGGCGGATGGAGAGGTCGTGACGGCCTCGCGGACCGAGAACGCCGACCTCTTCCGGACGACCATGGGCGGTTACGGTCTGACCGGCGCGATCATCGACATGGTGGTCGAGATGGCACCGAACCGTCGATTGCATCCGACCTTCGAGCGCATGTCATCCCGGGACTTCGCTCCTGCGTTCGTGCAGACTTGCGAAAGCGGCGAAGTCAACATGGCCTATGGGCGGTTGAACGTGGACAGGGAAGGTTTCTTCGAAAACGCGCTTATGATCACCTATCGGGAGTCTGCGAATCAGGACGATCTGCCGCCCGCTGCCGGTTCGGGGTTCATGAGCCATGCCGCCGCCCGCGTGTTCCGGGCGCAGCTTTCCAACGAAACCGGGAAGAAGCTGAGGTGGTGGTTCGAGTCGTCTTTGGGTCCGGTGATCGGGGACGGAGAGGTTACGCGCAATTCGCTGCTGAACGAGCCCGTGGTGACGCTGGACGATGGCGATCCCGCGCGCACCGACATCCTGCACGAATACTTCGTTCCGGCGGACCGCTTTGCCGACTTCATGACCGTCTGTCAGGATGTCATCCCGTCCAGCTACCAGGAGATGATGAACATTACGCTGCGCTATGTCCGGGCCGACGCTGAAAGCGTGCTTTCCTATGCGCCAAGTGCCCGGATCGCCTGCGTCATGCTCTTCAGCCAGGAGATGACGGTGCGCGCCGAAGCCGACCATAAGAGGATGACACGCGATCTGATCGACAGGGTGCTGGAAATCGGCGGAACCTACTATCTGCCCTACCGGCCTCATCCAACAATCACTCAACTCCGACGTGGCTATCCCAGCGCCGAAGCATTTGTTCGCGCAAAACAGGACCTCGATCCCGGTCTCGTGTTCCGCAATCAGTTCTGGGACACTTACCTTGGAGATCTTGCATGACAACACTCCGGAAAATCGCGCTGGGCTATTTCGTCGTTCTTCTTGGGGCCGCCTCTCTGAACTACATTCCGGGCGTAACGGACGCGGATGGCGTTGCCTTCGGTGTCTTTGCGCTGGATATCTTTGATGACGCGCTGCACGCGGCGTCAGCCGCATGGGCGCTGGTCGCGGCATTGGTCTCTTCGAAGGCGGCACGGACCTTCCTTGTCCTGTTCGGCGCGCTCTATCTGGGCGATGGTGCCCTTGGTCTTGCGACCGGCTCGGGTTACCTCGACTTCGGGATCTTCACATATGGCGTTCAGGACTTCGGTTTCGGCTTCAAGATCCTCGCCAATCTTCCCCACATTGCGCTGGGCGGCATCGCGCTGGCATCCGGTCTCTGGTTTGGCCGTCGGGCATGAGGTGGCTGTGGAGATGGATCGCGCGGTGCATCCTGGTATTTGGCACACTGGCCGCTTTGCTGATCTCACCGGTGATCTATACCGAAATCGCCTGCACCGCTTCGCCCGAATTCTCGCGGTATTCCCCGATTATCACCGACCCTGATTGGCAACGGGCCGAAAGCCGGACTTTGACCACGTATCCGGAGTGGCACATCGTTCATGCCTATGACGACTACGCGCGTGTTCTGCGGGACGGCGATCCACACGATTTTGGTTTCATTCGAGCGATCACCGGGTTCTGGACGGCGCTATGTCCGCTGAAGGAGAGAGCTGACGCGATGGGTGGCATGACAGGTGACAGCAAGATGACGATCTACACGATCGGCGTCAGCTTTACCGCAGAACTTCTTGCGAAGGCCGCCTACGAAGAGACGCTGGGCCGCTTTACGGCGTGGATGCGGGGCGATGCCCGTGCTCCATTGGATGATGTGAGCGCCGGGCAGGCCGCCGCCTATGCAGAGTTCCTGCAGCAGGTGCCATGGTACAAATGGGATTTCCAAAGGGACGCGCTGGCACTTCGCGACACTGCCACGGATGTTCCGCGCGACCGTGAACGCGCTCTGGCCCTCGGAATCGAATATGGCGTGAAAGCCGCCTATGCCGAGGTGATTGCGTCTGCCGTCGAAGGGATCGGAGCCGACCAGTTGCGTCTAAGGTCGATCGTCTCGGGCCTTTCGATCGAGGAATTGTCCGCTGTGGACGGCGTGAGTGTCATCGCTGAACGTGAGGAGGGTGTCGAGATCGAGACCGATCGCTACCGGGCCTTTACACGGATACTGGAACGTCTTGTCGGGGCCGGCGCGGAGCTTGTCGAGATCGCGGGCAATGACGAGATCCTGTTCACGGCTGTTTCGGACAATCCCACCGCCGCAGGGGCGCTCTACAGTTTTCCCCGGCAGGGTTACGGCGACTGGAGGCATTTGATCCTTTCTCCGGTGCCAGAGCTGGCAGATCGGCTGCGTTTTCTTGGTGAGTTGAGGCTGGAGCATGTCCACGATTATTAAACGCGGACTGATCGCCCTGCCGCTGGTCCTGCTCGGCTGGATTGCCGTGATGGCGATTGTCATGCGGAATTCCGACGCCGCGCCGGGCGCGGTGGTGCCGTTTCCGACAGCGGCCCTGATGCAGGCTCTGCCGAAGGACACGTCCATCCTCGACATGAACCGCTTTGCGCTGACCCTGGCGAACCGTCCCGGACTGGCAGAAGATTTGTATCGTGCCGGTGCCTTGCTGGTGCTTCCGGCCGGACTGACCGGCTGCCTGCCTCTCACCGAGGCGCAAAGGCGGCAAATGCAATAGATCCGCGCGCCGCCCCTTGGTCTTTCGAGATCCGTTCGCATATAAGGCCGGACAACACGCACTTGGGGACTAGAATGATTGAACTCAATCCGAATGGAGCCGTCGAAGCACCTGCGGGTGACCTGATCAAGGACGTCTCCGACGCCACTTTCATGGCGCATGTGGTCGAGGCCAGCCAGACCGTTCCGATCATCGTAGATTTCTGGGCGCCCTGGTGCGGCCCGTGCCGCCAGTTGACGCCGGCTCTGGAAAGCGCGGTGCGCGATGCCCGCGGCAAGGTCAAGCTGGTCAAGGTGAATGTCGACGAGAACCAGGCAATAGCCGCGCAACTGCGGGTGCAGTCGATCCCGACGGTCTATGCCTTCTGGCAGGGCCAGCCCGTCGATGGCTTCCAGGGCGCAGTCCCAGGATCGGAATTGAAGGCTTTCATCGACAGGTTGATCGCTGCGGCGGGAGGCGAAGCCGACGGCGGACTGTCCGAGGCTCTCGAAGCGGCGGAGTCCATGCTGGACGAAGGGTCGTTTGCCGATGCGGCGCAGGTATTTGCCGCCGTTTTGCAGGAAGATCCGAAGAACGCTGCAGCCTATGGCGGGCTGGCTCGGAGTTATCTGGCTTTGGACGATATCGAGAAAGCGGTCCAAGTTCTCGGTACGGTGCCTGCAGAGGTGGCGTCCGCACCCGAAATAGAAGCCGTTCGTGCGCAGATCGAACTGGCACGGCAGGCGCAGAACGCCGGTCCGGTCGCGGAACTGCGCGCCAAGGTGGAAGCCAACCCTGATGACCACCAGGCGCGACTGGATCTGGCACAGGCCCTATACGCTTCCGGGGATGCCGCTTCCGCTGTGAATGAGCTCCTGGAGAGTTTCCGCCGTGACCGCGAATGGAACGACGGGGCTGCGAAGGCGCAACTCTTCACCATTTTCGAAGCCCTGAAACCGAATGATCCAGTGGCGCTCAATGGACGGCGAAAGCTGTCTTCCATGATATTTGCCTGAGTGGCAGGATCGGACTAGGTATCTAGCATGCTGACCCGGTCCGATCTGCCCGATACCTTGCCCGTTTTCCCTCTTCCGGGAGCGCTCCTCTTGCCGCGCTCACGTCTTCCGCTCCATATTTTCGAGCCGCGCTATCTCGCGATGCTGGACGATGCACTGAAGACCCAGGCTAGGCTGATCGGAATGGTTCAGCCTCAAGGGGCCAAGATGGACGCGAAGGCGCTGCACGCGATAGGCTGCGCCGGCCGCATCACCTCCTTCTCGGAAACCGAAGATGGCCGCTATATGGTTACCCTGAGCGGGATATCCCGTTTCCGGGTTCTGAAGGAACTCGACGGGTTCACGCCGTATCGGCGCTGTGAAGTCTCGTGGGCCGGTTTTGACCGGGATCTCGGGCCGGCGGAAGTCGACAAGCGCTTCGACAGAGAGCGCTTCTTCGATCTCTTGGGGCGCTACTTCGATGCCGAGGAGCTGCAGACAGATTGGGCCTCGCTGAAAGAGGCGGAAGACGAGTTGCTGATCAACTCCCTTTCGATGCTCTGCCCGTTCGAGCCGGAAGACAAACAGGCGTTGCTCGAGGCCCCGTCCTTGGAAACAAGGCGCGAAACCCTGGTGACCTTGATCGAGTTTTCCATGCGCGGCGGCGGACCGGACGAGATATTGCAATGAGCGAGCAGAGTTTCGACAGGCGTATGCTTGAGGCCCTTGTCTGTCCGGAGACACGGGCTCAGCTGACATATGACGCCGAGCGTCAGGAACTGGTCTCCAAGGCGGCGCATCTCGCCTATCCGATCCGGAATGGCATCCCGATCATGCTTGTCGAGGAAGCACGCAAGCTGGAGTGATCCGCTTGCAAACGGCCGTCAGAGTTGCTTGCCCTGAGCGAGCCTTGGCAAGTCGCCGGTCAGACCCGCAGCTTCCCGTATGAACCCTCGGCGCAGTCCCGGCATGGCATTGGTCAGGCCAAGTCCAAGATCCCGCACCATTCGAAGAACTGAATTGTCGTTCGAGAACAGTCGGTTGAAGGTGTCAGTGGCCAAGGCAAGGGTCGCGGTGTCGAACCGTCTCCATTGCTGGTATCTGGTCAGTACGTCAATTCGTCCAAAGTCTTCGCCTCGGCGCCTGGCATCCACCAGAACCTCTGCGAGGGCGGCCACGTCTTTCAGTCCCGCATTCAATCCTTGCCCGGCGATCGGATGCACCGCATGCGCCGCATCTCCCAGCAGCGCGACGCGCTCGCCGACGAAGCGCTGAGCGATGGACAATTCCAGCGGATAGGTGAACCGCTTTCCCGCCAGAGAAATTTCTCCCAGGAAGTCTCCGAACCGAGGCCGCAATTCTTCGAGATAGCCAAGATCATCCAGAGCTTGGATACGCGCAGCTTCGGCATCGGTTTCCGTCCAGACAATCGAGGAGCGATTGCCGGGCAAGGGCAGAATGGCAAGCGGACCGGGAGGCATGAAGAATTGATGGGCCGTCCCGTCATGCGGCTTCTCGTGCGCGATGGCGCAAACCAGCGACGTCTGTCCATACCGCCACCCCGTGCGCCGGATACCGGCGCGGCTGGCGACAGAGCTTGTCTTGCCATCGCATCCGACCAGAAGGCGGCTTCGTAGGAGCCGGCCGTCGCTTAGCGTGACGGTCACACCATTCGCATCGGGCGTCTGATCGATGAGACGTGTCGTCTCGATCTGCTTGACACCGGTCTTGTCCAGCGCAGACAGCAGCGCAGGCCGCAGCAGCCGGTCCTCGATCATGAAACCCATGGGGCCTTCTTCGATCTCGGTATGGTCGAAATGGAGCAGGAACGGCGAGGGTCCTTCCCCCGCGCGCCCATCTGTTACCACGATATCGAGGATCGGTTGTGCCTGTTCTGCGACGTTGCTCCAGACGCCAAGCGTCTTCAAGACGCGTTGGGAGCCGATCGACAATGCGTATCCGCGGCCGTCGAAATCGCTGGAGCCGCGGGACTCCTTCGGCAGCGGGTCGACGAGCGTCACATCGAGGCCGGCAGAGGCCAAGGCGATGCCCAGCGTCGTACCGTTCAGTCCGCCGCCGGCGATCACGATATCGGTGTCGAAATTCATGAGGCGTAGTATGGGCACACCCGGCCCATTGTCCATGCGCCGCACTGCCGCTACCGTCGCCGGAACGGAGGGAACTTGGATGGAAGACTGGCTGACGGAAAGCGCCGCGGAACTGGGTCGCGGGATAGAGGCGGGGCGTATCGATCCGGTCGATCTGACCGAGAGATACCTTGCGGCAATCGAGAACCATCCATACCGCGACCGGATCTATGCAAGACTGACCGGGGACAGGGCGCGCGCCGAAGCGAAGGCGGCTTCGGAACGGGCTAGGGCGGGCCTGCGGCGGTCGCCTCTCGACGGGGTGCCGATCTCTTGGAAGGACCTCTTCGATACGGCCGGCGTTGCGACCGAGGCCGGAACCGCGTTGCTGAAGGGGCGTGTTCCGGATCGCGATGCCCGGGTGTTGGCAAACGCCACCAGTGCTGGCCTTGTGTGTCTGGGCAAGACGCACATGACCGAACTCGCCTTCTCCGGTCTTGGTCTCAATCCGGTGACGGCCTCGCCGCCCTGCGTCAACGATCATCAAGCTGTGTCCGGGGGCTCGTCGTCCGGCGCAGCCACGTCGGTTGCCTTCGGGCTTGCTGCGGCGGGGATCGGCTCGGACACCGGGGGATCGGTGCGCGTGCCTTCGGTGTGGAACGATCTGGTCGGCTTGAAGACCAGGTCGGGGCGTCTGTCCCTCGAGGGCGTCGTGCCGCTTTGCGCCCGGTTCGATACGGTCGGCCCGCTGTGCCGTTCGGTCGAAGACGCGGCGTTACTTCTTGCCGCGATGGAGAATGGCCGACCCGCCGATCTGCAGGGGAGTTCGCTGAAGGGTCTGCGTCTGGCCGTACTCAGGACTTCGGCATTTGAGAATTTGAGGGATGCGCCAAGGGCAGGTTTCGAAAGCGCGGTCGAACGGCTTCAGTCGGCGGGAGCGGTCATTCAAGATATTGATATAAAATGTGTTTCCAGGGGAATGGCCCTGGCAGGGCAGGTATTTCCACCCGAAGCCTATGGCACATGGATGCACATGATCGAGGCGAACCCCGATGTCATGTTCGGCCCTGTCCGCGAGCGGTTCAGGGCGGGCGCGAATGTTTCGGGTCCGGATTTCGTTGCCGCGTGGCAAGCTTTGGACCGGTATCGTGCCGAATACGCCGATGCGACGGCCGGATTCGATGCCGTCATCCTGCCGACCTGTCCGATCACTCCGCCCACGATCGCGGATGTCACGGCGGATCACGCCTACTTCGCCGCCGAGAATCTGCTGGCTTTGCAGAACACCCGGATTGGCAATCTCATGGGGCTTGCCGGCGTGACGCTACCGACGGGTGTTCCTTCTTGCGGCATCCTGTTCCAGGGCCCCGAGGAAGAGCGGCTTTTGCGGATCGGCAAGGCGGCGGAACAGGCGCTGTCCTAAAAGCCACATCTGCTTCGTGGGGCTGAAAAAATTGGCCGCAGGGCATGGACCCGGGCAGGATTTGCAGGCTATCTTTTGTCGAAACGGGGCGTGATGACCCCGACATTGAGGCAGAGATGGTATTTCCCGAGCGGTTTTCGAGCCTAACGGAACACGTGTGGCCGCGCCTGCGCGGTCTTCTTGACCCCCATCCCGGGGGCGGAGACGTGCTGAATCTCACCATTGGCGAACCCCGTCACGCCTGGCCTTCGTTTGTCTCCCATCTGGTTGCGGCGAACGATGCTGCTTTCGGGAAGTATCCGCCGAACGAGGGAACGCCGGAACTGCTGCAGGCTATCGCCGGTTGGGTCAAGCGCCGCTATCGCGTCACTCTGGCTGCCGATCGCCAGGTCATGGCGCTGAACGGCACGCGCGAGGGTCTTTACAACGCGGCCATGGCCCTGTGCCCGGAGACAAAGAACGGGCGAAAGCCGATCGTCCTGGTGCCCAATCCCTTCTATCCGGTCTATGCGGTCGCCGCGCTGTCGGTAGGGGCCGATGTGGTCTACATGCCCGCCACCCGGGAAACCGGTTTCCTGCCGGACTTTTCGGCCCTCGACTCCGAGACATTGGAGCGGACCGCGATTGCCTATGTCTGCTCACCATCGAATCCGCAGGGCGCGATCGCCAGCCGGGACTATTGGCGCGACCTGATGGCACTGGCAGAGAAACACGATTTCCTGATCTTCGCCGATGAGTGCTATTCCGAAGTTTACCGGGATACGCCTCCGGTGGGCGCGCTTGAGGCAGCTTCGGAGTTTGGGGCACATCCGGAACGCGTTCTGGTTTTCCACTCCCTTTCCAAGCGGTCGAACCTTCCCGGTCTGCGTTCCGGCTTCGTTGCAGGCGGTCCAGCAAGCATCGGGCAAATCAAACAGCTTCGCGCCTATGCCGGTGCTCCGCTGCCCTTGCCGCTGATGCGGGCGGCCGAGGCCGTGTGGGCGGACGAAAAGCATGTCGAGGAAAGCCGAGCCCGATACGTCGCCAAATACGACATCGCAGACCGGGTGTTCGAAGGCATCGACGGATGCAGCGCGCCGCAGGCGGGATTCTTTCTTTGGCTGCCCGTATCCGACGGAGAACAAGCGGCGCTGAAGCTTTGGACCGAGACGGGTATCCGGGTGCTGCCCGGAGGTTACCTGGCGCGGGAAGTGAACGGGGAAAACCCCGGCAACGGCTACATTCGCGTGGCGATGGTGGCCGAAGAGCAAGAAATGCAGAGCGGGCTGGAACGGCTTCGCGACTGCCTCTTCGAGTGAGGGACGAGACAGGCAATGGCGTATCAGGCAAGACACCGCGACCCACTTTTCGATAGTGACACCCAGGCGATCATCGAGCGCCGAGGCAAGGAGCTGTTCGGAATTGTCCTCCTTGGACTGGCGGTCCTGATGGCTCTGATGCTGGGCTCCTACTCGCCGGATGACCCGAACTGGATGTCGGCGACCGAAACTCCGGCAAAAAATCTCCTTGGTCCCCTCGGAGCGGCGATCGCTTCTCCCCTGTATGTCATCGCCGGTTACGGCGCATGGGCCATTGCTCTGGTCATGGCGGCGTGGGGTCTGCGGTTCGTGACGCATTTCGGAGAAGAACGCGCCCTTGGTCGGCTGATTTTCGCGCCAATCGGCATTGCACTGGTGTCGGTTTTTGCCTCGACGCATGTCCCTGGTCCGGACTGGAGCCATTCATTCGGTCTTGGCGGTCTGTTCGGCGATACCGTGCTTGGGGCCGTTCTGGGTATTCTTCCCGTTGCGCCGGGCCTGGGGCTTAAGGTTCTTTCACTTGCCCTGGCATTGGGTGCGGTTGCCATGGGTGCATTCGTGCTCGGCTTCAACCGCGATGAAATCTGGGCCTATCTCCGCTATCTGCTGGGCGGACTTATCCTGATCTATCACACGCTGATCACGCTTGCCGGGCGCGGTGCAGTGAGCAGTGTCCAAATGGCACGCAATGCGCGCGCTCGCGCCGCCGAGCGGCGCGAAGTGGAAGAAAGACTGCCGGAAGTGGAACCGGGTCGGGTGAACGAGGCCGTGCTGAGGGCTACTCGTTCTTTGCGGGATGCGTCGGCAACCGGCCAGAAGAACGGGTTGCTTCAGCTGATGCCGTCTCTTCTGAAGCGGAAGACACCGGAAGTTGTCGAGGAGCACCACAATGATACCGATCGGATCAGCGCGCGGATCGCGGACGCCGTAAAGAGCCGTGTGCGGCGCCCCGAAGGACATGTTCGGGCGGAGCCTCCCGTCACCTCGGGAATCGGCGTGATCTCTCCCATCGAAGTTCTGGACGAGGAAGACGAACTGGCTGAACTGCGTGCGTTGGACGAACAGTTCGTGATGCCCGAGCCCGAGCTGGTGCGCGCAAGGCAGCCGCAGGCCGAAGGTTTTCACTCCAGCCGGATTGCCACACCAGAGCCGAAAGCCGTGGTGCAGCACAGCACCCGCAAGGCCGCGCCGTCGAAGCGCGCACGCGCCGAAGCGCAGCCCTCGCTGTTCGACGAGAGATCGCAATTCGAAATCCCGGCTCTTTCTCTCTTGGCGGATCCTGGTAGCATCGAACGTCATCACCTCTCCGACGAGGCGCTGGAAGAGAATGCCCGGATGCTGGAAAGCGTTCTCGATGACTATGGCGTCAAGGGAGAGATCGTCAGCGTTCGTCCCGGCCCGGTCGTCACGATGTACGAACTGGAGCCTGCCCCTGGCCTGAAGGCAAGCCGGGTGATCGGCCTCGCCGACGATATCGCGCGGTCGATGTCGGCACTGTCTGCACGTGTTTCGACCGTCCCGGGGCGCTCTGTGATCGGTATCGAACTGCCCAACGAAAACCGCGAGAAAGTGGTTCTGCGCGAAATTCTTTCGGCACGCGACTACGGCGATGGCAATCAGCGCCTGCCGCTGGCGCTTGGCAAGAACATCGGTGGTGATCCGGTGGTCGCAAACCTTGCCAAGATGCCTCACCTTCTCATCGCTGGTACGACGGGTTCGGGCAAGTCGGTGGCGATCAACACGATGATCCTGTCGCTTCTTTACAAGCTGACACCCGAGGAATGCCGGCTGATCATGATCGACCCGAAGATGCTGGAACTGTCCGTCTATGATGGCATCCCGCATCTGCTCTCGCCGGTTGTGACGGATCCGAAGAAGGCGGTCGTGGCCCTGAAATGGGTCGTAGCCGAAATGGAAGAGCGGTATCGCAAGATGTCCAAGATGGGCGTTCGCAACATCGAGGGCTACAACGGCCGCGTTCGCGAAGCACTGAAGAAGGGCGAATTGTTCAGTCGCACGGTTCAGACCGGCTTTGACGACGAGACGGGTGAACCTGTTTTCGAAACCGAGAGCTTCGAGCCGGAAATCCTGCCCTTCATCGTCGTCATCGTCGACGAAATGGCGGACCTCATGATGGTCGCGGGCAAGGAGATCGAAGCCTGCATTCAACGCCTCGCCCAGATGGCGCGTGCGTCGGGTATTCACCTGATCATGGCAACGCAGCGGCCCTCGGTCGACGTGATCACCGGCACCATCAAGGCCAACTTCCCGACCCGCATCTCGTTCCAGGTGACCTCCAAGATCGACAGCCGAACGATCCTGGGCGAAATGGGCGCCGAACAGCTTCTGGGTCAGGGCGACATGCTCTATATGGCTGGCGGAGCGAAGATTACCCGTGTTCACGGGCCTTTCGTTTCCGACGAAGAGGTAGAGGAAGTCGTGAATCACCTCAAGAGTTTCGGATCGCCCGAATATGTCTCGGGTGTGATCGAAGGCCCCGATGACGACAGTGCCAGCGATATCGATGCAGTGCTTGGTCTGACGGGTGGCAACACGGATGGAGAAGACGCGCTTTACGATCAAGCCGTCGCCATCGTGATCAAGGATCGCAAGTGCTCCACTTCCTACATTCAGCGCAAGCTGGCCATTGGTTACAACAAGGCTGCGCGTCTGGTGGAACAGATGGAGGAGAACGGGCTTGTCAGCCCTGCGAACCATGTCGGGAAGCGCGAGATTCTGGTGCCGGAGCAGGCATAGAGCGAACTTACCAGCCTAGCCAGGTTCCTCCGGTTCGGACGGGCCTGGCGCCAGTGCCCAGCTTGAACCGCGCAAGGCCAGGTGCGTTCACGGTGTCGATCAGCCCCAGATCGAGGGTGGCGACACCTTCTGCCGCCAACTGTTGAGCCGCCTTCCAAAGGAGCAGGTTGTGCGCCGAAACTTTTCGGCCGTCCTCACTCGACCACCCGATGTGATAGGTCGCCGTGGTCCCGTGGCGCAGGAACAGCATGGCGGCCAGCCGTTCTGTGTTCCGGGAAGCTGCGATGGCAAGGGCTGACCGGGGGTCGCGCCGGAGCCAGGCTTTGGTAAAGGTATCAGGCATCGCACGGTATCCTTTCAGGCGCGGCTGTCTTGCATCGGCCTCGAGCAGCCAGCGCAGGTCTCGGATGCTGATATCGAGGCGCTCCAAAACGAGGTTTTGGGTCTCGGCTCGCACCAGCCGGTTTCGCCATTTGCCATTCAGGTTTTTCCGCAAATCGGAATTCAGCGTCAGACAGGCCATCGTAGACGGTGTCATGACATCCGCGAAGCCTGCGCGCCGCAAGGCATCGGATGCCGCGACATCCGGTGTCATAAGCACAAGACCTTTGAGGCCTTTGCGCAGGGTTCGGAGAGCAGTCATTCTTTCGGTGACATCAGGATTGCCGATCCATACTGGCCCCCGGGTTATCAACGTAACGGGCCAACCAAGGCGCCGGTACACGCCCTGAGCCAAGGCGATGGTCCGGTCCTTCTCGCGAACTTCGATTCGTAACGCTTGCCCCCCGGCGGCGTCGACGGCGGCGCCGTAGTTCCAGCTTTGCTGCAGGGGAAGTTTGGCGGTCTCGGTCAGAGCCTGCCATCTTGCTTGGGTTGTGTCATCGATCCGGAGCTTCACGGGCCTCATTAACCCCCCCTTTACCTAAGGCGAAGTTAATCCCGGTATGTCTAGCCGTTCGAAGATCGTGATGGGTGTATATGCGCCGCCGGCGCGCATCACCGCACGTGCATGGACAAAGCTGGCCTGCCTTGTCTGCTTGCCCATCGTTCTGCTCTGCACTGTTCTGGACCTGGCGATCTGACCCTTTTGGCAGGCCATGACACGCCGATGATATCGCCTAACGCTGGCGTCCCGATCATGCTCCCCCTATATCGGACCTGAGCAGATAAAAAGGGCCCATACCCATGGATCGCAGAACATTCATCGCCGCAGCCGCGGCCTCGCTTGCGGCGACCCCAGCGCTTGCGGATAAGTTGTCTCTGAACGCCATTTCCAACTATTTGAACGGCATCCAGACCGCGACGACCGAGTTTACCCAGGTGAATGACGATGGCTCGCTTTCGACCGGCACGCTTTATATCAAGCGCCCAGGCCGTATGCGGTTCGAATACAATCCACCGGAGGAATTGCTCGTCATGGCGGGCGCCGGGCAGGTCGGTATTTTCGACGGGAAGTCGAACGTCCAGAAGGCCGAGCGCTATCCCCTTTCGCGCACACCTCTGAACCTTATTCTTGAGAGAAATGTGAACCTTGCGCAGAGAGACATGGTCGTCGGCCACGACTTCGACGGCACGGCGACCGTAGTCACCGCACAAGACCCAAGGAACCCGGAATATGGTACGATTCAGCTCAAGTTCACGGCCGATCCGATCGAACTTCGGCAATGGGTGATCCGTGACGGTCAGGGGGCGACAACCACCGTGATCCTGGGACAGCTCGCCTTGGGTCGTGACTTGCCGTCGACCCTTTTCAACATCAGCTACGAAGAAGGCCAGCGGGGCGGCTAGACCATCCCGCAAGAACGCAGTTGCGCGTCGTAAAGAATGGCGCGGTCTGCAACTTCATCCGAGACGCGCAACAGCCATGATTTCTGAAAATGGCTGCCCCGGCGATAGCCCGTACGTCCTTCATGATAGGCAAGATACTGGTGTTTCGCGTCCGCCAGTGAAATTCCGAGGTCCTCCTCGGTTTTCTTGAAGTACCATCCCATGAAATCCGTGGCATCGTCGATGCTGTCGCGCCGTGCGCCCCAGCCGCCGTGGTCCTTCTTGTAGTCATCCCAAGTTCCATCCAACGCCTGGCTGTACCCGTAAGCCGAGGATTGGCGCCCCATTGGGATGATCCCCAGCGTATACTTCACAGGTGTGCGTGCGTTGCCGACGAATTTCGACTCCTGATAGATCGTGGCCATCTGGACAGCTACCGGAACGCCCCAGCGGCGCTCAGCCCGCTTCATGGCACGTAAATAGTGCGGACGCTGCTCGACGATGGAACAGGCGTTATCCAGATTTCGAGGCGCCGAATAGTTGCTGCTGCCGCAAGCTGCGACAAACAACATCAGAATCAGGGCGCGGACGGGTCTGCTCATACCTCTGTCGCCTCTTTTCGAATTTTGTGTTAGCTTATCAAAATTAGGAGCCGTGTAAAAGTCGTCTCGGCAAAGCACCCACTGTCAGGCTGTCCGTCACAGTTTGTTTCCCGGATTTCCTGCATCCGTTGTCGACATGGCGGGCACGTCATCTTAAAAAACGGTTGGGGGTACTGTTATGTTCAAAACGCGCGCGAAATACGCCTTGGGTCAGGTTGTGCGCCACCGGAAGCATCCGTTCCGCGGTGTTGTTTTCGATGTCGACGCCATGTTTTCAAACACGGAAGAGTGGTATCAGGCCATTCCGGAAGAAAGCCGTCCGGACAAGGATCAGCCATTCTACCATCTGCTGGCAGAGAACGATCAAAGCTACTACGTGGCCTATGTCTCGGAGCAGAATCTTGTCGCGGATTATTCCGGGCAGCCGGTGGATCATCCCGATCTGCCCGAGTTCTTTGGCGATTTCGACGACGGCCATTATCCGTTGCAGGTTCAGCTGAACTGAGTGCGCCCGCCCCGAAAGGGCGGGCAGTTTTACAGACCGATCGCGAGGCCGTCCTTTCGTGGATCGGACGCACCCACAAGAAAGCCGCGCGCGCGGTCGATCAGGATTGCCTGTGCGCCGCCGATGGGCTCTTTGGGCACCTCCACGGAATGTCCCATATCGGCAAGTGCCTGGCGGGTACTCTCGGGTACACCGCGTTCCACCTTAAGCAATCCGCTGATCGGATCAGCGAAGACACGCGGGGCATCGAGGGCCTCCTGCAGGTCCATGCCGAAATCGGCAAGGTTCGACAGCACATAGGCATGTCCTGCCGCTTGGTATTGGCCGCCCATGACACCAAACGACATGTCGATCTGACCGTCCGTGGCGCGCATGGCCGGGATGATCGTATGCATGGGGCGTTTGCGCGGTCCGGCTTCGTTCGCGTGGCCGGCTGTCAGGTTGAAACCTGAACCCCGATTGTGGAACAGGATGCCGAATTTCGGGCTGGCGATGCCGGCGCCGAACGTCGCGAAGATCGAGTAGATCAGGCTGACCGCCATGCCTTGGCGATCGACGACGGTGATCAGGATCGTGTCCTTGTGGACATCCTCGGTCAGCGGGGCGGGGGCTGCCATGGCGCGGGACGGATCGATGAGCGCCGCGAGGCGTCGGGCGGTCTCCGGCGCCAGCATGTGTTCGAGTCGGGTCACGTGGTCCGCATCGGCCAGGAAACGATTGCGCGCGTCATAGGCCAGCTTCGTCGCTTCCGAGTGCAGGTGCAGACGCTCAGGACCGAACGGATCCATCGCGGCGACATCGAACTGCGACAGAATTCCTGCAATCAGAATTGCGGTGGCTCCCTGTCCATTGGGCGGGTGCTCGATCAGGTCGTGTCCGCGATAGGGGCCAGCAATGGGTGTATGCCAGCTGGACTTCGTGCCGGCGAAATCATCGGCATTGTGGGTGCCGCCGATCGCGGCAAGAGCTGACAGCATGTCCTCCGCGACTTCTCCGGTATAGAACGCATCCCGCCCGTTCTTTGCGACGCGGCGCAGAACCTCTGCCTGGCCGGAAAGCCGTAGCCGGTCGCCAATTCGATATGGCTGCCCGTTGTTCAGGTAATGGCGGCGGGCGTCGTCGTTCATGGCCGGGCCATGGTCGGCGATATCGAAGGCGACCCGCGGCGCGATAGGCACGCCCTCGTCGAAAAGACGGATCGCCGGCGCCAGCGAACGCTCCAGTCCCGCTTTGCCGTAACGCTCCGACAGCGCGCACAGTGCATCCACTGCACCCGGTACAGTGATCGAAGCAGGATGACCGGGAAGGATCTTCTCGAGCCCTTCCGCGCGCAGGGCGTCCGGCGAAAGCCCGGCGGGTGCGCGTCCCGATCCGTTCAAGGCCACGACTTCTTCGCTTCCAGCGGGTTTGACCAAGGCGAAACAGTCGCCACCAAGCCCCGTCATCTGCGGTTCGCAGACGCCAAGGATCACCGCACCGGCGATAGCGGCGTCAGCCGCGTTGCCGCCATCCCGCAGGACGGACAATGCTTCGGAAGCGGCAAGCGGGTGAGATGTGGCGACCATCCCGTTGGACGCCAGAACCGGGGATCGCCCCGGAAAGTGCAAATCGCGCATGTTGGTATGTCCTCCAGATCGGGCTGGAGACTAGCGCCGGATACAGCGAAGGCAATCGGTCAGATTGTCATGCGCACAGTTGTGGATTTCCGGGGAGTTATGCCCCGGCATCGCGCGCTGGGTGGGGGCTGATAATAAGCGCGATGCCGAGGGAAGCTTGACAGCTACCGTTCTTGGATGACACCGGTCCGAGGCCGCATCACGGCCCATTTGCGGCCATTTTTCGTCACTGTTTTCTGAACTGAAGCAATCATCTCTGAACCGAGAGCATTGTCTTGGTTTTGGCAATAGGCGTGGCGGTGCGAACTGCCTTGCGCCCCGGTAGATGACCCGCTCCTGAGGGATCACACACCGCCGCGGATGGTCAGTCGGAAGATCAGAATGTTTTGGCCGTCGCGCCGGTCATAGACGAGGTCCTGCACCAGTTCCCGTATCAGGTACCACCCGTATCCACCTTCCGGCATCGGATCTTCGCCGAACTCGGCCATGGGATGGTTGCCAAGGGGTGCGCGACCGTGGGGCATTGGCTTTCCGCGGTCGCTGATCTCAACCAACAGGCCCGTCTGGCGAAGGCGCAGCGACATCGTGATCTCGCCGGGTTGATCCTGAGGATAAGCGTGTTCCACGATGTTGTTCAGGGCTTCGGCCAGAACGATTTCCACCGACCCCATCTCTTCGGCTGTCAGATCATATGCCTCGAGCGCGTCCATTGCCTCGTGAATGGCGCGTCTTACCCATCGGAAAGTGGCCTTGAACGACATTTGCGACACAAGGCCGTGCGGCAAACGTCCCGGGGTCTCGCCCGTGCTTTTGTCGACTGCGGTCTCATTGGGCATCTGCGGCCGAGTCCTGTATGGCCGCCTCGACCGATGCATAAATGCGAAACACGCGGTCCATTCGGGTGATGCGGAAGACCTTGTCCACTGTCGGTGTCAACCCGGCAAGATCGAGGTGGCGGTTCCGGCCAAGCTGCTTCATCGAACCCACGACCGCGCCCAGACCGCTTGAGTCCAGAAACTCGACCCTGCTCAGATCGAGGACGACGCGTCGTTGGGGGGTTTCGGTCAACTCCAGCATCTTGTCCTTGAACCTGACGGCCACCGCGGCGTCGATTCTTCGGTCTTCGACGACGACGACAAGTGTATTTCCAACCTCTGACGCGGTCATTTGCATGCACGTTCTCCTAGCGAAAGCTTTCGCGGGAACGCTAATGGCAACGTGTTACCAATCTGTAAGCGGTCTTGCTTCCGAACATCTCGGATTGGCTACATCCCGAGCCTCTTGCGCTTTTCCCTCCGGGCTGGTGGAAACGTATCCTGTGCGGAGCAAGAGGCGACGATGAACATTTCCTATCAAGAACTCGGCCAGCGGATCAGGGCGCTTACTGAAGGCGAAACCGATCCGGTCGCACTCATGGCGACCGTTGCCTGCGAGGTGCATCACTCCGACGAGCGCTTCGACTGGACGGGTTTCTATAGGGTGGTTGCGCCCGAACTGTTGAAGATCGGCCCCTATCAGGGCGGCCACGGCTGTCTGACAATTCCCTTCGACAAGGGCGTATGCGGCGCGGCGGCGCGCACGGGACAGGTCCAACTGGTACCCGATGTCGAGGCATTCCCCGGCCATATCGCCTGTTCAAGCTCAACGCGGTCCGAGCTTGTCCTGCCGGTGCACGATGCCAGCGGCAGGCTCGTCGCCGTATTCGATATCGACAGCGATCTGCCCGATGCGTTCACAGAGACGGATGCGGCAGCCATCGCTGAAATCCTCGCAAGCGTATTCGAACGAGAGGGCGTCTGATGCGGGTGTGCCAACCCCGCAGTGCGCATCGCGCCGGCACGACCGCAGGCCATGAAAAGGGGAGCGGCCAATCGTGAGCGATGCCTACAATCCCCCTGATCTTCCCCTCGACGTGATCCACGCGGACCACGAAATTTTGCTGGTAAACAAGCCCCATGGGCTTCTCTCGGTTCCAGGCAAGGGAGATCATCTGGCCGACTGTCTTTTGTCGCGAATACAGGCGGCGTTCCCCGAGGCGCTTCTGGTGCATCGCCTGGACCGTGACACTTCGGGCATCATGGTCTTCGCGCTGACGCCGCATGCGCAACGGCATCTGGGGCTGCAGTTCGAGAAGCGGCAGATCAAGAAGACCTACGTGGCGCGTGTCTGGGGCCGCATCGAAGAAAAGACGGGAACCGTCGATCTGCCGTTGATCGTCGACTGGCCGAACCGGCCGCGTCAGATGGTCGATCTGCAAAACGGGCGACCGGCCGTCACGGATTGGCGCGTCATGCGTGCCACGGAGGAAGAGACCCGCGTGCGTCTCTATCCCAAGACAGGCCGCTCGCACCAACTCCGGGTGCACATGAAGGAAATCGGCCACCCCATTCTGGGCGATCCCTTCTACTCGGAGGGACCCGCCCGGGAGTACCCCCGCCTGATGCTTCATTCAGAGGGTATCCGCCTCCGGCATCCGGACGGTGGGATCGGGATGACCTTTTCTGCCAAGGTGCCGTTCTGAACCGTCCGAAATGCGTTTCAACGGGCGTCCTGCAAGGTGTGCCTCCGAAGTACTACCCCAGAAACGCCTGCATCGCGCCCAGTTCCTCCGGGCGCAGTTCGTGTCCGCCCTCGTGCCAGTGCAGCGTCAACGAAGTGTCCTGTTGCCTGAGATAGTCGGCCAGAGCCTCGGTCATCGGGGCCGGGCAGATCGGGTCACGACGACCTGCGGTGATCAGAACCCTCTTGTCCGCCAGTCCCGGCTGGGGCTGTGGTGTCCACGGGATGAGCGGGTGCATCAGCACGATCTCGTCGACAATCTCGGGATGCGACATTGCAATCGCGGCCAGAATGTTGGCCCCGTTGGAGTATCCCAAACCCACAACGCGCAAAGCATCAGCCTTGGATCGCTCTTCGGCCAGAAACGCGGCCAGCGCGTTCGTTCGCGACCAGAGATCATCCATGTCGTAGATACCCTCGCCGGTCCGGCGAAAGTACCGGTTCATGCCGGCCTCGCGGACATCCCCGCGCGGTGACACCACTGCCGCACCGGGCAACAACTGGCTCGCGAGGTCATGGAACTGATGCTCGTTCCCTCCCGTGCCATGAAAGGTGAAGACCAGGGTACCGTTGCCCGTTCCCTCGGTTCGCGCCGCAACATAACTCATTCGATGGGCTCCAGGTATCTTTCCAGCCGGTCGCGAAGATGCGCGTGCTGCGATGGCAGCTTCAGGCTCTCACCCAGATGCGCAGTATCCTCGTCGGTGTCGAAGCCGGGTTCGTTTGTGGCTACTTCGAACAGGACGCCGCCGGGCGTGCGGAAGTAGATCGCCCAGAAATAGTCCCGGTCGATGACGGGCGTAACCTGATAGCCGGTGTCCAGAAGTGCTTCCCGAACCTCAAGCTGCCGTGCCCTATTTTCGACGGCGAAGGCGATATGATGCACCGATCCGGCGCCTTGTGCGGCGAAGCCGACGCCGGGCAGGGTCTCGATGTCGATGATGTTCGCATCATTGCCTTCGGGCACTGCGAATCTCGTCACGTTGTCCTCCCGGTCGATCTCTTCATACCCCATGAACTTCAGGAGCTCGGCTGAAGCGCCCGCATCGCGCAGGCGCATGTCGGCGGAATGAAATCCCCGTATGGCCATATCTTCGGACACGCCATTCCCGGTCCACGGTTCGCGTTCATCTTCGCTCTCGACCAGAGCAAAGGCGTCGCCATCAGGGCCGGTGAAGAGCAGGCGGTCTTGTCCAAAACGCGTATCCTGACGAAGATCCGGCGTGCCTCGCTGGCTCAACCGGTCGGCCCATGCCTTGAGCGAACCCTTCGGCACCGAGAACGATGTCGTGCCGACCTCGCCCGTTCCGGGACGCCCCCGGCCTGCGTTAGGAAAGGGAAAATACGTCATGACCGATCCAGGCGAGCCGGTCTCGTCGCCGTAATACAGGTGATAGACGTCGGGAGCGTCGAAGTTGACCGTCTTCTTCACGCGTCTCAGTCCAAGCGCCTCCGTGAAGAAAGCGTTGTTTCGTTTGGCTGACGACGCCAGCGACGTGACGTGGTGAAGGCCCTTGATCTGGTTGAGCATCACATATCTCCCGATATCCTCGATAGGCCGGAAGTTAGTGTTCAATATGGGTATAGAAACCTCTGTTTGCGCATAGGCTTCGCGCGTTTTCGCACATGAGATCGCGTCAGCGCGTCCTCATTGAGTTGTTGTCGCGGCGAAATCTGTTCGCCGCCAACTCAATCCTAGCGCTTTTCGATCAGCGCGATCGGCGCATTCGCGTCACGCTCGTAATCGAGCGGCACCTGGTCGTGTGCCGCCGTTTCGCGCTTGAATTCGTACACCATCTCCGTGCCGTCTTCTTCCGACGCGACGATCAGGCATTGCGATACGTGACGCGCCCCATCGTAGACATCGACCAGACCGCGCAGATGCGGCGCATCTTCGATGTCGAGCGAGAAACCCTCGTCCCAATACCGGAGAATGGTGAAATCGTGTCCGCCCACTTTCACGCGCAGGCGGCTTCGTTTTTTCAGTGATTGCTTACGGGCATTTTCCAGCCCTTCGCGCACTTCTTTAGGCAGAAATTCAGACATAACGCGATACCCCCGGCGCCAAGGCAATTCCCGAATCGATGTTTCGTCAAGCATTCCTTTGAGATTGTTCATGAATTTTTCCGAATGCTGCATCGAAGCTGCACGCGGTAAGGGAATTGTCCGGTGTGAGAAAACAATCAGGAAAGCGGCGACCGTTTGCACAGACCCTGTGCGGCGGGTCGCAATGACTTTCCCGGCAGGCCCCCTATCTTCAGAAAGCAGCAAAGGAGAGTGTCGTGGGAAAACTGGTTGATGGCGTATGGCAGAAGCGTCCTGTCGGAGGAGGAGATTCGTCGGGTCGCTTCGTGCGGACCACCACGACGTTCAGGAACTGGATCACATCCGATGGCGCGCCGGGTCCGTCCGGCGAGGGCGGTTTTCAGGCCGAAGCGGGAAGATATCACCTTTACGTCTCGTATGCCTGTCCCTGGGCGCATCGGACCCTGATCTTCAGGAAACTCAAGGGTCTTGAGAATCTGATATCGGTGTCTGCTGTCCATCCGGATATGCTGGACGAAGGTTGGACCTTTGAAACGGATTTTCCCGGTGCCACCGGCGATGATCTCTATGGCTCCCGACATCTTCGGGAAATCTATCTCAGGGCAGAACCGACAGTCTCTGGCAGCGTCACCGTGCCGATCCTCTGGGACAAGAAGCGGGAGACGATCGTTTCCAACGAATCTTCCGAGATCATCCGCATGTTCAACTCGGCCTTCGACGGCCTGACCGGCAACAGGCTGGACTTCTGGCCGACAGAGATGCGCGACGAGATCGAGAAAGTGAACTCACGCATCTACGATACCCTGAACAATGGTGTCTACAGAACCGGATTTGCCCGCAGCCAGCAGGCCTATGACGAGGCCGTGGGAGAGCTTTTCGAGACGATGGACTGGCTGGAAGACAGGCTTTCGCGAAAGCGGTTCCTGATGGGCGACCGGATCACCGAGGCGGATTGGCGGCTTGCCGTGACTTTGTTCCGTTTCGATCCCGTCTATCACACGCATTTCAAGTGCAATCGCAACTTCCTGCGTGAAATGCCCTCACTATGGGCTTATGCGCGGGAACTCTACCAGTGGCCGGGCGTGGCAGAGACAACCCATTTTGATCATATCGTCAGGCACTACCACTACAGTCACGAGAGCATAAATCCGTTCAGAATTCTGCCGATCAATCCAAGTCTGAACTGGATCGAGCCGCATGGAAGGGACGCGCTGAAGGCGGCCTAGCAAACACGCCCGTGGTAAGCGACGATTTCCGCCAGATCGCTTGGCGGAGCGTCTTCCTGGATGATGGCGGCAGTGTTTGGAATGTGTCGGAAGAGTGAGCCGTCTGAAAAGAAGCTTTGCCGAGTGACGAAAACGATCTTGGTAAACGGCTGCCGATAGCTCGCGTAGTCGGCCACGGAGAACGCTCCAGTCTTTTCGAGCATCAAGTCCAGAACGATGACATCCACTGCGTTGTTGCGCAGAAAATCGACCGCACCCTGGGCTGAATCCATCACGGCCACAGCTTGATTCTGCCGTTGCAGATGCCTTGCCCAAATACCGGCAAGGTCCGGATTCCCGGCGACTATCAGTATCATTTTCAGACCCTCCGGTCAGGTTTGACCGTCTCCGCCCCCGTGCGACCACTATTCGGTCCAAAGTATTAACGCTTGGTTAACGGAGCTGTGTTTTTGGTAAACCAATTCGGCAAAATCTTACCGATACACTTGCCGGAAAGTGCTGCCCTGTTAGGGTCGCGCAAATACATTTGCCGAGGTGCCAAATGCGCATTGTTAACCTTGCCGTTTCATTATGCCTTTTTTCAGCCTCGATGGGCATGGCCCAGACTCCCTGCGGCGGTTCGTTTGGCGAATTCATCGGGGACATGAAATCCGAGGCGCGGGCGAAGGGGCATTCCGCGGCGACCGTCGACCGGTTCTTCGCTTCCGCACAGCAGGATCCCAAGGTGATCAGGGCCGACCGTGCCCAGGGCATCTTCCAGATGCCGTTCATCGATTTCTCCCGTCGCCTGATCAGCCAGAACCGTGTTCAGGCCGGGCAGCGGAACGCTCAGAAGTGGGATGCCGTTTTCGACCGGATCGAGCGGGACTACGGCGTGTCCCGCGGTGTTCTGCTGGCATTCTGGGCTTTCGAGACGGACTACGGCGCCGTGCAGGGCGACTTCAACACGGTCAACGCGCTGGTCACTCTGGCCCATGACTGCCGCCGACCGGAGCTGTTTCGGCCCCAGGTTTTTGCGGCGCTGGAACTGTTCGAACGGGGCGATATTGATCCGGCGCGCACGACAGGAGCATGGGCCGGCGAAATCGGCATGGTTCAGATGCTGCCCGAGGACATACTGACCAATGGCGTGGACGGTGACGGAGACGGACACGTCAGCCTGAAGACATCGCCGCCGGACGCGCTGATGTCCGGGGGCAAGATGTTGCAGTCTTTGGGCTGGCGCAAGGGTGAGCCGTGGCTGCAAGAGGTTGTGATGCCCTCCGATTTCGATTGGTCACTCACAGGCCTAACAACCATGCGGTCCGTCTCGGACTGGTCTCGCTTGGGCGTGAGGCCCCGGACTGGCGAGTTTCAAGGCGCGGGCCTGCAGGCTTCGATCCTGTTGCCGCAAGGCCGTAACGGACCCGCCTTCCTAGCCTATCCGAATTTCAATGTCTTTTTCGAATGGAACCAGAGTTTCGTTTACGTGACCACAGCCGCCTATTTCGCAACGCGTCTCGAGGGAGCGCAAGTCTACGATGCGGGCAACCCTACACCCGCACTGGGAGAGGCCCAGATGAAGGCGCTCCAACAGAAGCTGGCCAACCGGGGTCACGATGTCGGAGGGGTCGACGGAATCCTTGGCTCCAAGACCCGGGATGCCGTTCAGAAGGAACAGAAAAGACTTGGCCTGCCCGCCGATGCGTGGCCAACCGCCGAGTTGCTGAACAGGCTCTAAAGCCGACTTAACGGCAGACCCTTACCCAACTGTCTTGGCTTCCAGTGCAGCCTTGTTGAAATGCGCCGCCGCCGGACGCGAAATTTCCCGCGGCCGCCAAAGCGATCAATACAAGGAACACCGCGACGAAATCATTCATCGCAAACCCCCAAACCCAATACCCAAACCGCTCTCACCCAAGAGCAATTGTGACCAAAATAGGGTGGAATTCAGGCGCATTACAAGGAATTGACGCCTTATTTCCTTGCAACACTCTGGTTCTAATGCGGAAACCTTTTCCCGTCGTCAGTGCAAGGCGGGCACAAAACGTCAATGCGAATAGGCTGCCCATACAGGACTTCGGATCGGGAAAGCGGCGCAAGTGAAATGGCCTTTGCGCAGTCTGCCCGCACGACCTCCAAAATGGAAAGGGCAAGGCGCCTATCCAACACCTTGCCCCTCTTTTAACTTGTTTCGCGGATTACCCTTTCCGGCGAAACAGGCCCAATCCTAGGAAAAGACCTTGGTCAGGGCCTTATCCACTGCGGTTGTGATCTCGTCTATGTCATCGGCGCTGGAAATCAGCGCCGGCGAGAAGCACAGTGTGTTGTTCATTCCCGGGAGAGACCGGTTTGTCGCCCCGATGATCACACCCTGCGCCATGCAGTCGGCAACGACAGCCTGCACTTTCTTCTCGTTCGCGGGTTCCTTGGTCGCACGGTCGGCAACCAGTTCCGCGCCGCAGAAAAGACCCTTGCCGCGCACATCGCCGATCACCCGGTGCTTTTCCTGAAGCGCCAACAGGTTGTCGATCAGTCGCGCTCCCATGTTGGTGGTGTTCTCGAGCAGACCTTCCTCCTCGATGATCGCCATGTTCTCGATAGCGGCCGCAGGTCCCGCGGTGCATCCGCCGAAGGTCGAGATGTCCCGGAAGTAGTTCATCGGATCATCCGCGTTGTCCTTGAACATCTGGAAGACTTCCTCGGTCGTCACCATGCAGGCGATCGCGGCATAGCCGGAGGCCACGCCCTTCGCCATGGTCACGAAATCCGGCTTCACCCCGTACTGCTGGTATCCGAACCACGCGCCTGTCCGGCCGACACCGCAGACCACTTCGTCGATATGAAGCAGGATGTCGTACTTCTTGCAGATTTCCTGAACCCGGTCCCAATACCCCTTGGGCGGAGTAATCACGCCACCGCCAGCGGTCACGGGTTCAAGGCAAAGTGCGCCAACCGTATCGGGGCCTTCACGAAGGATGACCTCTTCGATCTGGTTCGCGGCCCATTCGCCATAGTTCTCGGTCTCGACCTGCGCGCGGTACTCCAGGCAATGCGGCACCTCGACGAAACCGGGTGTGTAGGGGCCATACTGGGCATTGCGTTCCGGCTGACCTCCCGCGGACAGGCAGGCAATCGTCGTGCCGTGATAGTCGCGCTCGCGGAACAGGATCTTGTGCTTCTTTCCGCCATAACGCTTGTGCGCGATCTGGCGGACCATCTTGAAGGCCTTCTCGTTCGCTTCGCTTCCCGAGTTCGTGTAATACACGCGGGTCATTCCCGGCATCTTTTCGATAAGCCGTTCGGCGAAACGGGAGCCCGGGATCGAACCGGCGGAGCCGGCAAAGTACGGGAGCTGGATCAGCTGGTCCCGGATGGCATTGGCGATGCGCTCG
Source organism: Silicimonas lutimaris (assembly GCF_047314965.1). NCBI lineage: Bacteria > Pseudomonadati > Pseudomonadota > Alphaproteobacteria > Rhodobacterales > Paracoccaceae > Silicimonas > Silicimonas lutimaris. Next base: position 172,616 of record NZ_JBLBVK010000057.1, read on the forward strand.
CGGCCATAGCCGACGTTTACCGTCCAGACGCCGCCCGACACGGCGTCGAGGTGTTCCTTGCCGGTCACGTCCCAGACGCGCATTCCCTTGCCCTCCACGATCACGCGGGGATCGATGGTCTCGTAGGGCTTATGCTGAGTCAGGTGGTGCCAGATGTGGGCGCGGTCGGCCTCGACAACGGCGGAGAGATCGTTCGGTGCATAGGTGACGTTCATGATCGGACCTCGATTGGCAGCGAAAGCTGCTCTTTGTGACTGGCAGAGTCTGGCGAAAGGCCAATGCCGGCAGTAGGGCCAGAGCATTGCATGATATAGCGCCAGTTTGCCGGGCCACGCTGAGGCTTGCAAGGCAGATCGTTTTTCGTCGCGTGGGGGCGGTTCTCGCTCTAGTGTGTCGGCATGTCTTCCGACCGTCCCGTTCTTGGCATCGCGCTGATGCTCGGTTTTTGCATTGTCGCGCCGATGGCCGATGCGCTGGCCAAGTTGCTTGGCGCCAACATGGGCGTCGCGCAACTGGTCGCGATTCGGATGGGGCTGCAGGTTGTCCTCCTCCTGCCGCTGGTGTGGTGGATGCGACTGTCGCTGCGGATGCCGCACAGGGTTCTTCGCCTGACCGTGATCCGCGCCGTACTGCACATGGCAGGCATCGGCATGATGTTTCTGTCGCTGCGCTATCTGCCGCTGGCCGACGCCATCGCCATCGCCTTCGTCATGCCCTTCATCATGCTGGTTCTTGGGTACTTCGTCCTGGGCGAGGAGGTCGGGCATCGCCGGATCATGGCCTGTTGCGTCGGCTTCATCGGAACTTTGATGGTGATGCAGCCCAGCTTTGCCGAGGTCGGCTGGCCTGCGGTTCTGCCGCTTGGGGTTGCAGTGATCTTTTCTCTCTTCATGCTTGTCACGCGCCAGATCGCGAAGAGGACCGATCCGATCGCATTGCAGGTCGTCTCCGGCGTCATTGCGTCGGCTATTCTTGTTCCGGTGCTTCTGTTGTCAGAGCCCCTGGCAATTCTGGGTCTCGGACTGGCCATGCCGAGTGGAGGCGAATGGCTGCTTCTGTTCATCATGGGTGCGCTGGGAACCGGCGGTCACCTTCTCATGACATGGTCGTTGCGCTATGCGCCATCGACGACACTGGCGCCGATGCAGTACCTTGAGATTCCCGTGGCAACTTTGCTCGGATGGTTGATCTTCAGTGATTTTCCCGATGGCCTCGCACTGGCCGGAATTGCGGTGACCATCTCGGCCGGACTATACATTATCCATCGGGAACAGTCGGTTAGTCGATCAATGCGGCAAGCGCCGCGGCAAGCGCCTCCCGCGGCGTGATCACGAGGCAACCGGGAGCATCGAATTCTATGCTGACCGGCCCGGTCACCCGGTTCGATATGCCGACGCGACCCATCGGAGACAGGGTCAGGCCGTCGATCGGCCAGTGAAGCCCGGAAGATCGCCCGGTCATCGGGACCATGGGGAACAACGACACGCGCGTGTCGGGTTCAAGGTTCAGTTCAAGTTTCTCTGGCGCGGCGAACACCACGTCGCTTTGCCCCAGGATCAGCACCGGAGGTCCGATCCGGCGAGCCAGGACCGACCAGACCGCCATGGTGTGATCCACGCGGCCCGCGGTGAACCCGGTCGCTATGATGAAGGGCGCAACTATGCGGGAAAGGCATTTTTCGAAGTCGGTGGTTTCCTGCTCGGCGATCCGGATCAGACGGCTCCCGGAAAAATCATCCGCGTGGATGCCGTCAAACGAATCGAAATCGCCAATGACGGCCGCGGGCAGAAATCCGGCATCCCGGCAGAAATTCGCGCCGCCATCGGCGGCGACAAGCGTTGGTGCGATGTTAAGAGCTTGGGCAATATCGTCGCGCATAGGCAAACCGGCGCCAACCAGCGTTACCCCCTGAGAGGATTGAACATTGTCGCTCTGCATGCTCCACTGTCTCCCGCCGGCGTAACAGACGCCATATTTATGACCAGAAAAATTCTTGTGAATTCCTCATGTCTGTTCCTATTTTCGACCGCCCCGGTGGTAAACACATTGTTGCTGTGCTTGGGGAGAAAGCGATCGAGGTATGACCGGATCGACGAAAATTCTGACGGTGTCTTATGGCACGTTCAGCTGCACGCTGGAGGGATTTGACGACCCGTTCGGCACGATGCGTGGCATTGCGGAGTATTTCCGTGATCTCGCCGCCGACGACCGGTATTTCGGTGCCGAACCTCCGACACCCGATGTCGAGATGTTGCAGCGCATTGCCGAAAAGGAAGTCCAGCGACGGGTCGAGGCGCGTCTGGGCGACAGCGGTGTCGCGCTGACTCAGGTGTCCGCGGTTCCCGAAGATTCAGTTCCGGAAGCCGAGACTGATGAGCCGGAAGCAGCAACCTCGCCACGTGAAACGGCTCGTCCAAAAGCGGAGCCGGTGGCTTCCGTTGACGCTGACGATGACTTCGATCACGGACCTCTGGCCCATGACGATGAATACCTGTTGTCGGATGAGCCTGAAGATGTGCTTGCGGTCGACCCGGATGCGCGGGTGACGGCGGAAGGTCCTGCCGAGACGGTTGCGGAGAAGCTGCGGCGCATCCGTGCCGTTGTATCACGCTCGATTGAACCGGAGGTGCGCGAGGACGACCGGTCTTTTAGCGACTCACAGGCTCTGCCAGCCGGAGAACAAAGCGAGGCGCCCGCAAAGCGTCGGGCCCTGACGGAGACAATTCGCCAGATCACGGAAGATCTTGCGGAAGACGACTCGCCCGAAGAGGACTCGGGTTTTGATCTCTCGGCCGAAGACGATGGAGATCGTTCTCAGAATTTGTTCGAGGACGATACCGCCGCCGCTGAAGTCAAAAGTGAAGATGGCTGGGATTTCGATGAAGACGAAATGACTCCGGCAGAGGCATCAGCCGAGGACGCGGCCGAAGAGGACGACGTTGCGGCGAGGGATGCTGCTGATAAGGACATAATCTCGAATATCATGAAGCGGGATCAGGCACCGTCTTCTGGCGATGTGCCGAGTCCTGCGGCGTCCAAGGATGAAGATGGCGGCACGGCAGAGACAGCCCCCCGCCGTTCGTCAAAGCCGCTCTCGCCCTTGTCGGATGAGAATGGCGATGTGGGACGTTTGCTGGCTGAAACGGATAACTACCTGAAGGATGACGAGGGCATTCGCCGCCGCCGGGTGATTTCCCAGATGCGCGCCGCCGTGGCTGCCACCAAGGCCGATCGCCTTGTTTCCCGTCGGGTGATCACGCCCGAAGAAGAGATCGCGGCCGAACAGGAGCGCTACCGCGTTGACCTAAGCGAGGTCGTCCGCGATGTGTCGAGGCCCTTGCCGGGCAAAGAGCCGGAGCGCCGCCCGTCGATCGCTCCTCTGGTTCTGGTGTCCTCGCAGCGCATCGACAGCTCGGCTTCGCCTCAGCCGGCTCGTCCGGCGCCGAGGGAGACTGCCGGTGAGAGTGAGGATTTCGTCGGCTTCGCCAAGGACATGGGCGCGAAAGAGCTGCCCGAGCTGCTTGAAGCCGCCGCTGCCTATGCCTCGTTTGTCGAAGGACAATCATCTTTCACCCGACCAGAAATCATGAAGCGTGTGGCCCGCGTCGATCCGGCGCTCAAGCTTTCCCGGGAAGACGGGTTAAGGTCATTCGGCCAGCTTCTTCGCCAGGGTACGTTCCGCAAGCTAGAGAGAGGCCAGTTTACGATAGCCGACACCTCGCGCTTCAAGCCCGATCGGCGCATCGCGGGCGAATAACTCTCTGAATCTCTTGAAAAGCGGCTCCTTCTTCGAAGGGGCCGTTTTCGTTTGAGCCTCTTGCTCTCGGGGAGTCTGGCCTTATGATTGGATTTCCAAATAGGTCCAGATTTCATGGCAATCTCGGAAGAGACGTTCTTTCTCGATCCCGCGTTCGAGGGAACACTGCAAAAACAGATCCAGTCGATGATTGCCGAGGGCATCCTGTCCGGCCGTTTCCGGCCGGGCGAGAAGCTGCCATCCAGCCGCGGTCTTGCCCGCCACCTTGGGATCAGCCGGATCACCGTGACGCTGGCCTATACCGAGCTTCAGGCCGACGACTACATCGTGTCTCGTGGCCGTTCTGGCTACTTCGTGTCCGATACCGCGCCTCAACCAAGGCTATCCGGACCGGTTTCTGTTCGCGAAGATACGGTCGACTGGAACAGCGTTGTCGGCACGCGGTTCTCCGCGCTTCGTCAGGTGCGTAAACCCGACAACTGGCAAAGCTACCGTTACCCGTTCATCTACGGTCAGGCGGACGCGACCCTGTTCGACCATGCGAACTGGCGGCTTTGCGCGCTGCAGGCGCTGGGGCAACGCGATTTCAACGCGATGACGGCGGACTACTTCGAACGGGACGACCCGAAACTCGTCGAGTTCATCGCCCGTCATTCGCTGCCTAGGCGGGGCATTGTCGCGGGGCCGGACGAAATCCTGGTGACACTCGGCGCGCAGAACGCGCTTTGGATCGCCGCCCAGGTGCTGCTGAATTCCAGTCGTACCGCGGTCATCGAAAGCCCTTGTTATCCGGGCCTGTCCAGCGTGCTCGCCGAAACCGGGTGCACCATGGTCGCCATTCCGATCGACGACTCCGGTTTGCCGCCCGACAGTGTGCCTGCCGAGGCCGACGTGGTCTTTACGACACCCAGCCATCATTGCCCCACGTCGGTGACAATGCCGCTGGAGCGCCGGCGGGGACTTCTGGACAGGGCGTCCCGGGACGATTTCATCGTGGTCGAGGATGATTACGAGTTCGAGATGTCGTTCCTGACGCCGCCGTCTCCGGCGCTCAAGTCGTTGGATCGGGAAGGGCGTGTGATTCACGTCGGGTCTTTCTCCAAATCTCTCTTCCCGGGCCTGCGCCTGGGATACCTTGTCGGACCGGCGGCGTTCATCCGCGAGGCGCGCGCGCTCCGGGCGCTTTTGCTGCGTCATCCGCCGGGCCATGTGCAGCGCACGGCAGCCTATTTCATGTCGCTTGGCCACTATGACGCGCTGATCAAGCGCATGGCCCGTGCCTTCGGGAAGCGTCGGAAGATCATGTCGGCTGCCATTGCGAAGGCCGGGCTGGAAATGGTGGGCGGCGGCGAAGGCGGCTCCAGCTTCTGGATCAAGGCGCCGGCAGGTGTGGATACGGAAATTCTGGCCGCACGGCTTCGGGAAAAAAGCGTGTTGGTCGAGCCGGGCGCAGTCTTCTTTCCCCAACCCGACCCGCCCCGCTGCTATTTCCGCCTGGCATACAGCTCGATCCCCGAAGATCGGATCGCCAAGGGCATTTCCATCATAGCTGACGAGATCGCAGGCTTCTGATCGACTGCCGAGAATGTCTGGCCTTAGCCGGCGCTGGTAACTGGCCCTAACCGGGAATCGGGTGCGCGCATAAGTTCCGCGCAACTCTTGGAGGAAGCACCAATGAAAATGACAACCGAAGAAGCCTTCGTCAAAGTCCTGCAGATGCATGGCATCACCAATGCCTTCGGCATCATCGGTTCGGCCTTCATGCCGATTTCCGACCTATTCCCAAAGGCCGGCATCAAGTTCTGGGACTGTGCGCACGAAGGCTCCGGTGGTTTCATGGCCGACGGCTATACCCGCGCATCCGGCAAGATGAGCATGATGATCGCCCAGAACGGTCCGGGCATCACAAACTTCGTCACGCCCGTGAAGACCGCCTACTGGAACCACACGCCGCTGCTGCTGGTCACGCCGCAGGCGGCCAACAAGACGATCGGCCAGGGCGGCTTCCAGGAAGTCGAGCAGATGAAACTGTTCGAGGACATGGTGGCCTACCAGGAAGAGGTGCGTGATCCGACCCGTATCGCCGAGGTACTGAACCGCGTGATCCTGAAAGCGCATCGCGCCTCGGCACCGGCACAGATCAACGTGCCGCGCGATTACTGGACACAGGTAATCGATATCGAATTGCCGAAGATCGTGGAATTCGAGCGACCCGCCGGTGGCGAAAAGGCCCTGGATGCCGCCGCTGCGCTTCTGAGAAATGCGAAGAACCCGGTGATCCTGAACGGCGCTGGCGTGGTGCTGGGCGGGGCCATCCCGTCGACCATCGAACTGGCCGAGCGTCTGACGGCGCCGGTTTGCGTTGGCTATCAGCACAACGACGCTTTCCCCGGCTCCCATCCGCTTTTCGCAGGACCGTTGGGCTACAACGGGTCAAAGGCAGGAATGGAACTGATCAAGGAAGCCGACGTCGTTCTTTGCCTTGGGACGCGCCTGAACCCGTTCTCGACCCTGCCGGGCTACGGAATCGATTACTGGCCGGTCGATGCGAAGATCATCCAGGTCGATATCAACCCCGACCGGATCGGTCTGACCAAGAAGGTCACGGTAGGCATTGTCGGGGATGCCAGGAAGGTCGCCGAGGGCCTGCTGGCGCGTCTTCCCGAAATGGATCCGAACGCTGATCGAAAGGCCAGGATTGCACAGGCCAAGAGCGCCTGGGCGCAGCAACTGTCGTCGATGGATCACGAAGAAGACGATCCGGGCACAACATGGAACCAGCGCGCCCGTGCAGCCAAGCCCGACTGGATGAGCCCCCGCATGGCATGGCGCGCCATTCAGCGCAGTCTTCCGAAAGAGGCGATCATCTCCTCGGACATCGGCAACAACTGCGCTATCGGAAACGCCTATCCCTCGTTCGAGGAAGGCCGCAAGTACCTTGCTCCGGGCCTCTTCGGACCCTGTGGCTATGGTCTGCCGTCGATTGTCGGCGCCAAGATCGGCTGCCCTGATGTTCCTGTTGTCGGCTTTGCCGGTGACGGCGCTTTTGGCATCGCGGTGAACGAACTGACTGCCATCGGCCGCGGTGACTGGCCGCCGATCACCCAGATCGTGTTCCGCAACTACCAGTGGGGCGCCGAAAAGCGGAACTCTACCTTGTGGTACGACGACAACTTCGTAGGCACCGAGCTGGACGAAGGCGTCAGCTATGCCAAGATCGCCGAGGCCTGCGGTCTCAAGGGCGTGGTCGCGCGTACCATGGACGAGCTGACCGACGTGCTGGCGCAGGCCATCAAGGACCAGATGGAAAACGGAACCACGACCTTGATCGAAGCGATGATCAACCAGGAACTGGGCGAGCCGTTCCGTCGTGACGCGATGAAAAAGCCGGTCGCCGTCGCGGGTGTCAGCGACGCCGACATGGCGGCCGAGTGAGCGACGCAGGCGACATCCTCGTCCTGAACGCGGGCTCGTCCTCGATCAAGTTCGCGGTCTTCGACAGCGACTTGAACCCGAAATGCTCCGGCATCGCCGCAGAAATCGGTGCCGGAGGTTTCGTGGAAGTGGATGGCGAACGCAAACGCCAGCCACTGATCGATCACAAGGCAGCCCTGCAGGCGGTCTTGTCTGCGCTGAAGTCCAAGGGCATCGGGCTGGACAAGCTTCGCGCCGCGGCGCACCGCGTCGTCCACGGCGGCAGGAACCTGTCCCAGCCGGTCCGGCTGAACGCTGATGTGCGGGCCGAGATCGCGGCCTGTTCACCGCTTGCACCTCTCCACAATCCTCATAACCTGGCTGCAATCGACACTTTGGCGCAGATCGCTCCTGAATTGGCGCAATTTGCGAGTTTCGATACTGCATTTCACACAACCAACCCGGACGTGGCCACCCGCTATGCCATTCCGCGGATGGAAGAAACCAAGGGCATCCGGCGCTATGGCTTCCACGGCCTGTCCTATGCCTCGATGGTCGCCACCTGGCCCGATGTAACGGGCGAAAAACTGCCCTCGCGCCTCTTGGGATTTCACCTTGGCAATGGCGCATCGCTCTGCGCGATCAAGAACGGCCAGTCCATCGCCACCACCATGGGCTACTCTCCGCTGGACGGTCTGACGATGGGAACGCGCTCGGGCGGGATCGACGCCAACGCGGTGTTGCGGCTGGTCGAGGATCACGGGCTGGAGCGGACCAAGGCGATCCTCAACCACGAAAGCGGACTACTCGGCCTCTCGGGCGGCAAGTCCGACATGCGCAACCTCATGCTCGACCATTCGGCCGACGCGAATTTTGCGGTCGAGCATTTCTGCTATTGGACGCTGCGCCATGCCGGCAGCCTGATCGCCGCGATGGAAGGCCTCGACGCCATCGCCTTCACCGGGGGCATCGGCGAGAACGCGGTGACGGTTCGCGCTCTGATCCTGCGCGGCCTTGAGTGGATCGGCGTGCGGATGGACCCCGACGCCAACCACCGCAACGGGCCTCGGCTTCATGCCGAGACCAGCAAGGTCGGTGTCTGGATCGTGCCGGCGCGCGAGGAATGGATGATCGCACGCGACGCCCTGACCCTTCTGGAGGCAGCATGATGCCTCAGCCGAGTGACAGCGAGATGACCGTAGCCGCTACGATGTCGTCAACGCTGGCCCCGCGCGAGAGATCGCAGACAGGTTTGCGGAACCCCTGTAGAAATGGGCCGATAGCCTGTGCGCCCGCCAATTCCTGCGCCAGCTTGTACGCGATGTTGCCAGCGTCCAGAGATGGGAAGACCAGCACGTTCGCATCGCCGGAACCCGCGCCCTTGCGCGACGCAATGCCGGGGTTCAACGCCGCATCTGCCTGTACCGGGCCCTCCAGCCCGAAACCGCGCTCGCGCAGCATCTCGGCTGCCCTGGCCACCTTGTCGACCGACGGACCGGTGCCGCTTGTGCCGGTGGAGTACGACAGAAGCGCCATGCGCGCGCTGCCCAGCAGGGCCTCACCGGAACTCATCGATGCCACGGCGATCGCGGCAAGTCCGGCGGCATCCGGATCAACGGTCACGGCGCAATCGGCGAAGATCATTTCGCGACCGTCGGGAAACACCATCAGGAAGAAGGACGAGGGAGCGTCAACGCCTTCGGCCAGCCCGATGGCCAGCGATGCGGCCTCGATCACGCGCCTCGTCGGAGCGACGGCCCCGGCCACCATGGCGTCAGCCTCGCCGGCGGCCACCATGGCGGCGGCGCGGATCAGCGGCTTGGCGATCATCCGCGAGGCGATCGCGGGCTTCACTCCGCGCGCCGCCACCAGCACCTGGGCCAAGGCTTCCGACGGCTCGGCCAGCGGCACTGGTTCGGCCAAGCCCTGCGCGCCCAGCCGCCGGGCGGCCTCGGCGGTGCGTTCGTCTTCCATCTCCGGCAGCACAACGCGGGCTTTTCGCGCGCGCGCCGCTTCGATTGCCGTCTCGATGATACCCATCTATTCCCCCGTTTTTTTGAGGAGCAGCTAAATGACCGACGCCCCAAAGATCAACCGTGGACTCATGGGTGTCTACTTCGACCGTTCCGCCGTGTCCGATATCGACGGTGCCGGTGGGCGCCTGTTCTATCGAGGCTATTCGATTGATGACCTCGCGACCCGGGCGACATTCGAGGAGGTCTGCTACCTGCTGATCATGGGGGAACTGCCGACCGCCAGCGAACTGGCGGACTTTGATCAGAGGCTCAAGGCCGCTCGGGTCCTGCCCGGCGAGATCTACGACATCATCCGCGCAACCGCCTCGGGCCATCCGATGAACGTGCTGCGGACCGCTGTTTCGGCCCTGGCTGCGCTCGAACCCGGCTCTGCGGATTCGTCCGAACACGGCATGCTGGAGAACGGCATTCGCCTGACGGCGCAGGTGCCGATGATCATCGCCGCGCATGAGGCGATCCGAAACGGGCGCGACCCGGTGGCGCCGGATCCCGCGCTGGGCCACGCGGCCAACTGGCTCTGGATGCTGAAAGGCGAGAAGCCCTCCGAAGAAGCCGCGCGGCTTGCCGATGTCGATCTCATCCTGCACGCCGAACACGGCTCCAACGCGTCCTCTTTCGCGGCGCGCGTGACCGTCGGAACCGAAGCCGATATGCATTGCGCGATCACCACCGCTATCGCGACGCTGGCAGGCCCGGCTCACGGTGGTGCTGCGGAAGATGTGATGAAGATGGTGGAGGAAATCGGCTCGCCTGAAAATGCTGCCGCCTATGTGAAGGAAAAGCGCAAGAACCGGGAACCCGTCACCGGGTTCGGTCACCGCGTCTACCGCGCCGAGGATCCGCGCGCCCGTCACATGCGCGAGGGTGTGCGTAAGCTGGGCGAGGAGATGGGAGAGCCCCGCTGGTACGAGATTCTGCAGGGCGTCGTAGAGGCGATGAAGCCCTACGCACGTCACGGTCTGAATGTGAACGTCGATTTCTACTCGGGCGTCGTCTACCAGTTGCACGGCATTCCGATGGACCTTTACGTACCGATTTTCGCGATTGGCCGGATGCCCGGATGGGTCATCCAGTGCCTTGAGCAGAAACGCGGCAATATCCTGATCCGCCCTCTGACGGTCTACAATGGGCCGGAGCCCCGGGATTGGGTGCCCCTGGACGCGCGATAATCGGTGCGCCACCGGGGGCTCTGCCCCCGGACCCCCGAAGTATTTCGGCCAAGAGGAAAGTGCGGACCGGGTTTGCCGACCGTTCGGCGATCAGAGTTTTTCGCGGTAGATGAGTTGCTGCGCCGCGCCCGCTCCAAGCAGCCAGAGCGACGAGATGATCAGCCCCCAGTGCGCCCAGCTTTCGGGATGGAAGTTCACCCATGCCGCCCAGCCGGCGAAGAACGTCCAGGCGAAGGCCATCGGCAAAGTGACGGCACGCCAGCGCTTGGTGCGCACGGGATGCACGAACTTAATCGGAAAAAGCATCGCGATGGCCAGGACCGAGACCAGGACAAGAATGATCTCGAACTGTGGCTTGATCGCGAAAAGGACGAGCACCACCATATTCCAGCATCCGGGGAACCCGCTGAAGGAATAGTCGGAGGTCTTCATCCGCGTATCGGCGAAATAGATCGCGGACATGAAGGTGATCACTATGATCGCGAACCATCCGGTCCAACCGGGCAAAAGACCCGAGTGGAAAAGCGCGAAGGCCGGGATGAAGACATAGGTCAGGTAGTCGATGATCAGGTCCAGAAGAACGCCATCGATGCGTGGCGCATTGGTCTGAACGTCCGTCTTGCGCGCCAGGGGTCCATCGACCCCGTCGACGGCGAATGCCACCACGAGCCAGAAGAACATCGCGGCCCAGTCGCCCTTTGCCGCTTCCAGCATGGCAAGCATCGCGAACACCGCTCCCGAGGCGGTCAGCAGGTGGACAAGATAGGCGTTGGTCTTTGCTGTCATCGGACCGTCATGGAGCAGGGCATGTTCATGTGCAAACAGTTTCCACTCGTCTTACGCACCACTGAAGGGCGGGGGGGATCAACGCGCCCTCGGGTGGGCGGCCTCGTAGACCTCCATGAGGCGAGCAGTGTCAACGGCGGTATAGGCCTGTGTCGTCGACAAGGACGCATGCCCAAGCAGTTCCTGTATGGTCCGCAGATCCCCTCCGGCGTTCATCAGGTGGGTGGCGAAGCTGTGTCTCATGGCATGGGGTGTAGCGGTTGCCGGCAGGCCAAGCTGGGCCCGGGCCTGTTCCATCACTTTCTGGATCAGGCGTGCGTTCAGCGCTCCGCCGCGCGCGCCCCGGAACAGAGGGGCGTCCGGTTCCGGGTCATGGGGACAGGCCTCGAGATAGCTGTTCACCGCCCGTCTCGCGACCGGAATGACGGGAACGATCCGCTCCTTTCCGCCTTTGCCTCTGATCCGCAGTGTCTCACCCAGCGGCAGGTCACGGCCGGTCAGCGAAAGCGCCTCGGATATCCGAAGGCCGCAACCGTAGAGAAGCGTGACCACCGCAGCGTCTCGACGAGAGATCCAATCGGTGACCGACTGAACTTCCACTGTTTCGATCATGGCGCGCGCGGCGTTTTCGGCCAAGGGCCGCGGCAACTTCTTCTGAAAGCGCGGACTCCGTGTCATCAGCACGGGTGTCGGATCGAAGCCTTCGCGCTCGGCCTGCCAGGCGATGAAGTTCTTGACCGCGGAAAGGGCACGCGCCAGCGACCGGGGACCAAGTCCTCTTGCCCTCTCGTGTGCCATCCAGGACCGCATCGTTCCGGTATCGATACGGGAAAGTTGCGCCGCGCCCAGGGAGTCGCCCTCGTGTATCTGAAGAAACGACAGGAAACCCGTCAGGTCTGACCTGTAGGCTTCGATCGTCTTCTGGCTGCGCCCGCCGACGGCCTTCAGGTCGGCCAGCCAGCGCGCGAGCGCGTCGCTGAGGCCTGGAGAGATCAATCCAGCCAGCGGCGCATCGCACGTTCGAAGACGCCGCCCATGAAACTGAGAAGGTCTGTGCCCTGATGCGGCGCAAAATGCGCTGCATCCTCCGAAGCGAACGCCAGCATCCCCGGCAGACGGTTCTCGCCGAAATTCAGAAGGATACAGGCCTCCGAGCCGACCCAGTCAGCCGGGTCCGAAAAGACCGCCCCGGCCATCTCGGTCGCGCGCCGCAGCGTGACATGCCGCACGGGCCGTCCCTGGCCGATATAGTCGTTGATGAACCCCGGGCGGACCAGCGCAAGCACATCCGCGCCCGGTCCCTCGACCAGGCCCGCCTCATGGCTCTCCAGAACAAGACGGACAGCGCCGAGATTCAGGATGTCAGCGACATCCCGGCCAAGGCAGGCGAGAAAGGCGTCGAATTCCAGCGGTTCAAGGAAGGCAAGAATGGCGCGATGCACCTGGTTCATTCCCGACAGGTTGTCATAGGCCGCAGCGATCACCGATCGGTGGGTCTCTTCCAGCCGGCTCAACCGTGACTCGAGCCGTTCCATAGCAACGCCGCGAAGATCGACGATATTCTGCCCCATCGCACGTTCGTTGGCAGCGACCAGCGCGCGCATGACATCGGGGTCTTCCAGTATGACTTCGGGATCCTGAAGGATGCGCATACGCACATCTTCGGCAATCGCGGTTGCCTGCTCGTTCATCTCTGCCTCGTTTTCCTGGCCGTCATGAAGGCGCGGCCGTTGTTTCGTGTCACTGTGGCAGGGAGCACAGTCTGGCTCAAGTGTCTTGAACGCGCGATGCCGAAGGCGCGGCAGGGCTGCAACGGTTTGAACGCCGATCCTGTGGCAGTCTCGAATTCCTGGGCAACCTTGGAGGGAGGGAAGCCATGACTGCAAATCAGGAATGGCAAGTGTCGGGCGGCGCAGCGCAACGCGACGAGGCGACCCTTGTGCCGTTCATCTATGTTCCGTGGGCGAAGCATCTTCTGCAGCGCGCCGTGTTGCGCCGTGGCGAGGCCTTTCCGGACGTCGCCCGCGGAACAGGGATCGTGGCACGGACGGCAGGCGAAAGGCTCGGCGAGGATGCGCGGATTGTTTGCGTCGATATCAACGCGGACATGCTGTCCGTCGCATCCGCGATCGCAACGGAACTCGAATGGGCCATGGCGCGCGCCTAGTGCGTCGCCAGAACCGCGCCCGGGTTCATGATGCCCTTGGGGTCGAGCGCCGCCTTGATCGCGCGCATGGCCGACAGTTTGGCCGGATCGGCATAGCGCTCCAGGGCCGCGACTTTCAGACGTCCAAGCCCGTGCTCGGCGCTGAAACTTCCGCCCCGAGCTACGACCATGTCATGAACAAGGCGCGAAATCCCGGATGCCCGGTCGTTGTAGTCCGCACGGCTTTTTCCGGCCGGCGGGAACATGTTGTAGTGTAGGTTCCCATCGCCAAGGTGACCGAATGTGTTGATCCTCACCGGGGCCAGGGCGCGTACGGCCTCGCCTGCCTCTGACAGAAACCCCGGCAATTCCGATAGGGGCAGCGAGATGTCATGGCTTGCGATCGCTCCGACCCGCCGGTTCGCCACCGGTATCGTCTCGCGCAGAGACCAGAAGTCGCTGCGCTGCTGACCCGATTGGGCGATGGCGCCGTCAAGCACAAGGCCCCGATCCATCGCCGTCTCGAAGATGGTCAGAAGGATCGCCTCCGGATCGACGCCGGGACCGGTTCCGATCTCGGCCAGAACCGACCAGTCCGGCACATCATCCAGCGGGTGACGCGCATTCATGCCCGCCTCGGCCAGGAACTCGAACCCTTCACGGGACATGATCTCGAATGCCGAAATGGACTCTCCCGCATGGTCCCGGAACAGAGACAGCAACTCCAGTGCTTCGGAAGGTCCGGGGACGGCCAGAAACGCCGTCGCAAGATGCGCCGGGCGGGGCGACAGCGACAGGGCGGCGGCCGTGATGATCCCCAGCGTGCCCTCGGACCCGATCAGCAGATGGCGCAGGTCGTATCCGGTGTTGTCCTTTTTCAGGCGCTTCAGCCCGCGGAAGATCTGCCCATCCGGCAGAACGGCCTCGATCCCAAGACAGAGATCCCGTGCCATTCCATAGCGCAGCACGTTCAGCCCGCCGGAATTGACCGCCAGAGCGCCGCCGATCCGGGCGCTGTCCTGACTGGCATAGGACAGGGGAAAGAGGCGGCCTGTCTTCTCGGCCGCGGCCTGAACCTGCGCCACTGTCGCACCCGCTTCGGCGACCAGAACGTCCTCTGCGGGAAAGACCTCGCGGATCGCTGCCATCCTTTCCAGCGACAGGATCAAGGGAACGGGGCCGCTGGTGCTGATCTGGCCAGATACAAGGCCGGTTCCGCCACCATAAGGCACGATCCCGACCCCGGCATCGGCGCAGGCCTTGACGACGGCAGCCACTTCCTCGGTCGTCGACGGTCGTGCAACGAAACTCGGCCGCGAATGGAACAGCCCGCGCGGTTCCTCAAGGTAAGACGGAGCGGCCGGCCGGACCGAAAGGGCCGGCAGGAGTGAAGACAGCCTTTCGGCGAAAGTGGAGTCGGCGTCGTTGAGCATGGGCGCGAGTTAGGGCAGGCCTTACGGGGATGTCAAACGCTCGAAAGCATTATTCGTTGTCGTTCAGCCATCTTGGCTCGAGAACCACCACGGTCGGCCTCGACGGAAGATCGCGAAGCGAAAGTTCAAGGCTCGATGTCCCCGGCATCTGAACGTTGAATTCGTTCGATATGCCGGCCAGGAAGCGATCCAGAGAATTGCGGGAAAACCAGTGCATCGGCAGTACGATCGACGATCTCAGCCTGTTCACGATCCGGATCATCGTCGGGGTGTCCACGGTCAGACCGCCGTCGACCGCGGCCATGACAACGTCCAGCCGGCCGATGGCCGCATAGGTTTCATCCGAAGGCTCGTGGTGCAAATGGCCCAGATGCCCGATGCAAAGCCCGGCGACCTCGAACACGAAGATCGAGTTGTTGTCCTCTACACGCCCTTCGCCGAAGCGGCTGCGGATATCCGTCGTCACGTTCCGGACCAGCATCTCTCCCAGGTCAAGGTAGTAATCCGCTGGTTCCCCTTCCTGACGCCAGCCGGGCAGGACATGCTTGATGTCCGGGTGCGGAAAGGCCGTCCAGTGACTGTCATGCGCGTTGTTCATGGTGACGACATCGGGGATCATGCCGGTCGCACCGATGAAGCCCGTGAAATCCGTGACGGCCGTAAGGCCGCCATGGGTCTGGATCATGTACATGGAATGATCGATGTAGCTCAGCCTGACGCTGAACTCGTCCTTGACCGCGTCCCGCCATGACGCCTGTCGTACATAGGTCATCTCGGGCGAGGCATCGGCAATCGCAAAGCAATGCGATGGGCGACGGTCTTGTGCGGACGCCGCAGAAGTTCCAAGGGCCAGAAGGAAAACGGTGACAAGACGCAGCATGGGGCACCTCTGTTTCCACAGATGATAGCGCACCTGAAGTGTCGCTCAAGTCAGGCGGTGATCACGATCTCGCATCCGCCTTCCCGACAGGCCTCGGTCACGGGCGTCGGCGGAGGCTCATCCGTGACGAAAGCGTCGAAGCTCGCGATCCGCCCGATCCTGACCGGAGCCGAGCGCGCGAACTTCGAGTGATCCGCCATCAGCCATGACCGGCGGGCCAGTTCCATGACAGTCTGCGCCACCCGGACTTCACGGAAATCATAATCCAGGGCATCGCCGTCCTCCGAGAGTGCGGAGGCGCCCAGAAGCGCATAGTCGGGACGAAATTGCCTCACGAACTCGGCGGTCGTTTCGCCCACCAGGCCGCCGTCCGAGTTCCGCAGCAAGCCGCCGGTCAGGATCAGGTCCACGCCGGGAGCAGCGGACAAGGCGTTCCCTGCGTGCAGGTTGTTCGTCACAACCATCAGGTTGCGGTGTTCCGTCAGTCTCCGCGCCACCGCCTCGAGTGTCGTCCCGATATCCAGGAATACCGAGGCGCCGTTCGGAATGCGGCGGGCCACCTCGGCGGCCATGCGCTCCTTGCCCTCCGATTGCAGAACCTTGCGGTCGTCATGCCCGATGTTTCGCGTGCCGGAAGGCAGAACGGCGCCTCCGTAGACCCGCACCAGGTGCCCCTCGTCACAAAGCGTGTTCAGATCGCGCCGCGCCGTCTGAACGGTCACGCCAAAGGCGCGCGAGAGAGAATCGGTCGACACCTTGCCTTGCCGGCGCGCCAGATCGAGGATGTCGTTCAGCCGGATGTTCTGGGACATGCCCACAGTCTCCTTCGGAATGTTCGCGCAGAGAAAAAAGCGAACATATGAGCGGCAATTTCATCCTATTTGTGTTCGCTTATTTTTCGGAAATCAACGCTTAGGACGTGATCCAAAAGGGCGATTGCCGTAACTTGCGGGAACGAAACGAAAAGAACATTTCGAGCGGAAACGAACATCGTTCGGGGATGGAACAATGTCAGACCAGATCAGCGACATCTTCGTCATAGGCGGCGGAATCAACGGCACCGGTATCGCGCGGGACGCTCAGGGCAGGGGGCTGAAAGTGCGGCTGGCCGAAATGGGCGATCTGGCCTCCGCCACCTCCTCGGCCTCGACGAAGCTGTTTCACGGGGGACTGCGCTATCTGGAATACTTCGAAATCGACCTCGTGAAGAAGGCCCTGATCGAACGCGAGACGTTGCTCAGGGCCATGCCACACATTTCCTGGCCGATGCGTTTCGTTCTGCCTTACCATCCTGACATGCGGTTCGAGAACACGACTCCCGCATCCCGGCTTCTTTCCCTGTTCATGCCCTGGATGAAAGGTCGCCGCCCGGCCTGGATGATCCGGTTGGGCCTCTTCATGTACGACCATCTCGGTGGCCGTGAAATCCTGCCCGGGACGACGCGGCTTGATCTTCGAAAGGCACCGGAAGGCGCCCCCCTGAACGACAAGTTCGAGATGGCCTATGAATATTCGGATTGCTGGGTCGAAGATGCGCGCCTTGTCGTGCTCAATGCGCGCGACGCCGAAGAGAGGGGCGCGAAAATCATGGTTCGGACCAAGGTGGTCAGCGCCGAGCGCGATGGCGAGTTCTGGCATATCGTAACGCGCAACATGGATACCGGGGCCGAGGAAACTCACCGTGCCCGGGTCATTGTCAACGCGGGCGGGCCCTGGGTCGAAGACGTCGTGCGCAACACCGCGCGGCTCAACACGTCGGAAGGTATCCGGCTGGTTCAGGGCAGCCATATCGTCACCAGGAGACTCTTCGAGCACGACAAGTGCTATTTCTTCCAGGGCGAGGACGGCCGGATCATATTCGCGATCCCTTACGAAACCGATTTTACCCTGATTGGCACCACCGATCACGAATATCACGGCAATCCGTCCGAGGCGGCCTGCTCGGATGAAGAGGCGGAATACCTCGTCGGCTTCATAAACAAGTACCTGAAAAACCCGATCTCAAGGGCAGATATCGTCTGGACGTATTCCGGCGTGCGCCCGCTGTATGACGACGGCGCCAAGTCCGCCACGGCCGCAACCCGCGACTACGTGCTTTCGCTCGACGACAAGGGTGCGCCGATCCTCTCGGTGTTCGGCGGCAAGATCACGACCTACCGGAAGCTTGCCGAACAGGCGATGAAGAAACTTGAGCCCTTCTTTCCCGGCCTCAAGTCGGAATGGACTGCAGGCGTCCCTTTGCCAGGCGGCGATTTTCCGGTCGGCGACGTCGACCGGTTGGTGGAAGAACTGAAAGCCTCGTACCCCTTCCTGACCGATTTCTGGGCAAGGCGCCTTGTGCGTGCCTACGGCACCGAGGCCTCCGATCTTCTGGCCGGTGCGACCGATGCCCGGTCGCTGGGCGTCGACTTCGGTGCAACGCTGACCGAAGCCGAAGTGCGCTGGCTCATGGAACGGGAATACGCCCGCCGGGCCGACGACGTGGTCTGGCGGCGTTCGAAGTTGGGGCTTAGGATGAACTCCGAAGAGATCGCGGCACTGGACGCCTGGATGCAGGCCAATCCGGTTGGACAAGCGGCAGCGTAACGAAAGCGACAGGGAGGGGAGGAAGCAGATGACCTTTGTCATGGCCATCGATCAGGGCACGACGTCGAGCAGGGCAATCCTTTTCGACGAGGCGATGAAGATCCATACCATCGCGCAAGAGGAATTCCCCCAGCACTATCCTGCAAGCGGTTGGGTGGAACACGATCCATCCGATCTCTGGTCCACCACGGCAGCCGTCTGCCGCGCGGCAATCGAGAAGGCCGGCGCCTCGGCGTCCGACATCGCGGCCATCGGTATCACCAACCAACGCGAGACGACCGTCGTTTGGGAAAAGGACACTGGCAAACCGCTTCACAACGCCATCGTCTGGCAGGACAGGCGCACCGCCGACTATTGCGCCCGCATGGTGGCCGAGGGGCATGAGGAAACGATCACTGCCAAGACCGGACTTCTGTTCGATCCGTATTTCTCATCAACCAAGCTCAAGTGGATCCTAGATCAGAACGAAGGATCACGTGAACGGGCCCGTCGCGGAGAAATCCTATTCGGAACCGTGGACACATACATCATCTGGCGGTTGACGGGTGGAAAGGTGCATGCGACCGATGCCACGAACGCCTGCCGCACCATGCTGTACGACATCCACAAGGGCGTATGGTCCTCGACCATCTGCAAGATGCTGGACATTCCCATGGAGATGCTGCCCGAGGTCAAGGATTGCGCGGCCGATTTCGGCGTGACACGCTCCGATCTCTTCGGACGCGAGATCCCGATCCTGGGCGTCGCCGGCGACCAGCAAGCCGCAACGGTGGGCCAGGCCTGTTTTCAGCCCGGCATGATGAAATCGACCTACGGCACCGGCTGCTTCGCGCTGATGAACACGGGCGATGCGCCGGTGCGCTCGCAGAACCGGCTTCTGACGACCGTGGCCTACCAACTGGATGGCAAGCCGACCTACGCGCTGGAAGGCTCCATCTTCATCGCCGGCGCCGTCGTGCAGTGGCTGCGTGACGGCCTGAAGATCATCCGCGAGGCGTCCGAGACCCAACCGCTGGCCGAGGCGTCCGACCCAAAACAGTCGGTGATCATCGTTCCGGCCTTCACCGGCTTGGGCGCTCCTTACTGGAAGCCAGATTGCCGGGGTGCGATCTACGGTCTGACCCGCAACTCCGGGCCAGCCGAATTCGCGCGCGCGGCGCTGGAGAGCGTCGGGTACCAGACAAGGGACTTGCTGGAGGCGATGACGGCGGATTCGCCCAACTCGACCGGCGGAATCCTGCGCGTGGACGGCGGAATGTCGGTCAGCGACTGGACGATGCAGTTTCTTTCAGACGTCATCGGCGCCGAGGTGGACCGTCCCGAAGTCAAGGAAACAACCGCGCTTGGCGCGGCCTGGCTTGCAGGTATGAAGGCTGGAATTTATCCAGACCAGCAAGGGTTTTCGAGGAACTGGCGACTGGAGAAACGATTCGAACCCCGGATGCCTGATAAAGAGCGCAATGAGCGGTATTCTCTCTGGAAAAAGGCAGTCGAGGCGACAATCTCGGTCTGAACTCGTCAGAATCCTTGCATGAACGGAAAAATCGATAAATAAAGCGGCGTGAGAAATTGCGTTAACGCTAACATATTGCTTCAGCGGGCAACCGGCCCCGGAGAGTCGTCATGAGCAAGGAAGTCCTTAAGGGCGCTGTCCTGTCCCATCTCAAGTACACGTTGGGTAAGGACGCCGATCACGCGACGATTTATGACTGGCGTGTTGCGCTCAGCCAGGCGGTAAGGGACCGGATCGTTGATCCCTGGTTCGAAGCGACGCGGACGGCTTACCGCGCGGACGCCAAGCGGGTCTACTATCTTTCGATGGAATTCCTGATCGGGCGGCTTTTGGAAGACGCCATGGTCAACACCGGTGTCCTGGACGAGGCCAAGGCCGTATTCGATGAACTTGGACTGCCTTTCGATCGCGTGATTCACAACGAGCCTGACGCCGCACTTGGCAACGGTGGCCTCGGCCGTCTGGCGGCGTGTTTCCTGGAAAGTCTCTCGACGCTTGGCATACCGGCCTATGGCTATGGAATCCGTTACGAGCACGGCCTGTTCCGGCAGCGCTTCGAGAATGGCTGGCAGATCGAAGAGCCAGAGGACTGGCTGACGCAAGAGCATGTCTGGGAGTTCGAACGCCCAGAGGCCTCGTTCGAGATCGGCTTCGGCGGAAATGTACACAACAACGGCGGGCGCGCCGTCTGGCGTCCGCAGGAAGCCGTGATCGCGCAGGCTTTCGATACACCGGTGATCGGCTGGCAGGGCCGCTGGGCCAACACGCTCCGTCTCTGGGGTGCGCTGCCCAAGAAGGTATTGGACCTCGGTCGGTTCAATGCCGGGGATTATTCCGGTGCCGCCGAGGTCGAGGCCCTGGCCCGCACCATCAGCCGGGTTCTGTATCCCGACGACACCAGTGACGCTGGCAAGGCGCTCCGGCTCAAGCAGGAGTATTTCTTCACCGCTGCCTCGCTGCGCGACATCCTGCGCCGGTTCGAACAGGACCATACCGACTGGCGCGACCTGCCCAAGAAGGTCGCCATTCAGCTGAACGATACTCACCCAGCAATTGCGGGCCCCGAGTTGGTCCGGCTTCTGACGGACGAGCGCGGGATGGAGTTCGAAGACGCCGTCGACGTCGCCCGCGGTTGCCTGAACTACACGAACCATACTCTTCTGCCCGAGGCCCTGGAGCGCTGGTCGGAAGGTCTCATGGGGTACCTGCTGCCGCGCCATTTGGAACTCATCGACCAGATCGACGCGCTCCATGCGAGGCAGTACCCATCTCGCACGGTTACCGCGCGCGAGCACGGCGAAGTGAAGATGGGAGAACTCAGCTTCATCATGGCGAGCCGCGTGAACGGCGTTTCGGCGCTTCACACGGAGCTGATGAAGGAAACCGTGTTCAAGGACCTGCACACCCTTCACCCCGAGCGGATCGTGAACCAGACAAACGGGGTCACGCCGCGGCGCTGGCTTCGGTCGTGTAACCCGGCGCTGTCCACTCTGATCACCGATACGATCGGCGAAGGATGGGTCCGCGATGCAGAGCAGTTGCTGCAGCTCGAACCTCATATCGGTGATGCCGGATTCCTGGACCGCTTTGCGGCTGCCAAGCACACCAACAAGGTGCAGCTTTCGAACTGGGTTGGCCGGAATCTCGGGGTCAAACTCGACCCGGACGCGATGTTCGACATCCAGATCAAGCGTATCCACGAATACAAGCGCCAGCACCTGAATATTCTTGAGACCATCGCGCTCTGGCAGGAAATGCGGGACCATCCGAATGCCGACTGGACCCCGCGCGTCAAGGTTTTCGGGGGCAAGGCTGCGCCCGGCTACCATTTCGCCAAGCAAATCATTCACCTGATCAATTCGGTCGCGCGCGTGGTGAACAACGACCCTGTCACCTCGAAATGGCTGAAGGTAATTTACCCGCCGAACTACAACGTGACTCTCGCGGAACGCCTTATCCCGGCGGCCGATCTCTCCGAACAGATCTCCACGGCTGGCAAGGAAGCCTCGGGGACCGGCAACATGAAATTCGCCCTGAACGGCGCGCTCACGATCGGCACGCTGGACGGTGCAAATGTCGAGATCCGCGAACATGTGGGGGCCGAGAACTTCTTCCTCTTCGGGATGACCGCGCAGGAAGTCATGGAGCGCCGTGCGGTGGAGGGGCATGCGGCCGAGGCGATCGCGGCCGATCCGCGCCTGGCTCGCGCAATCGACTCGCTCAGGAACGGCACGTTCGCCGATGGGGACCATGATCGGTTTCGTGGTATCGCCGACAATCTCGCGATTTCCGACTACTTCCTCGTTTGTTCCGACTTCACCGACTACTGGCGCGCCAGCCGCGAGGTGGATTCGGCTTTCCGCGATTCGGGCCACTGGTGGCGCATGGCGGCGCTCAACACGGCGCGGTCCGGGTGGTTCTCGTCTGATCGGACGATACAGGGCTACGCAAAGGACATTTGGAATGCCGCGTCTCAGATGTCGGCGAATACGCTTGCTGCCGAGTAATGGTTCC
Organism: Silicimonas lutimaris; assembly: GCF_047314965.1. NCBI lineage: Bacteria > Pseudomonadati > Pseudomonadota > Alphaproteobacteria > Rhodobacterales > Paracoccaceae > Silicimonas > Silicimonas lutimaris. The sequence continues at coordinate 194,850 of NZ_JBLBVK010000057.1, forward strand.
TGTCCAATCGGACGCACGGGAGGGGACAGATATGCCGAAGTCAGATGAACCGACTGCCGCGATCTCGCTGGAAGACGCCCGGAGAATCACCGTCGGTCAGCATGATGATCCGTTTGCCGTTCTCGGGCCTCACAATGTCGGTCGTACGCGTTATGTAACTGCCTTTGATCCGGGAGCGGCCAAGCTGTCCGCGGTGGTTGGCGGCAAGATGCATACGCTTTCGCCCGTCGAGGGCGCGCAGGGTGTTTTTTCCGGCAAGGTTCCGGGAACCAAGCCCTATCATCTCCACGGTGAAGACGGATTTGGCGGGTCATGGAATTATGACGATGCCTACCGTTTTGGTCCGGTGATCGGGGAAATGGACGAATACCTTCTGGCCGAAGGGACACACGAACGGATCTGGCAGGTACTGGGTGCGCACGCGATCACCCATGAAGGTACCGAAGGCACTCACTTCGCCGTCTGGGCTCCAAACGCGCGCAGGGTTTCGGTTGTCGGAGATTTCAACGCGTGGGATGGCCGTCGTCACGCGATGCGCCGCCGTGGGAGTACCGGCGTCTGGGAGGTTTTCGTGCCCGGCGTGGGCGAGGGTACCGTCTACAAGTACGAGATTCTCGGTGTCGACGGCCGGACCTGTCCACTGAAAGCGGACCCGGTCGGCTTCGGCTCACAGCATGCGCCCGAGAATGCCAGCGTCGTCCGCGATATAAGCGGCTATGGCTGGCACGACACCGATTGGATGTCGGGCCGCGCCGGGAGAAATGCGCGCGAGGCCGCGATCAGCGTCTATGAGGTTCACCTCGGTTCGTGGAAGCGAAAGCACAACGAGGGTGGTCGGTCGCTCTCCTACCGGGAACTGGCGGACGAGTTGGTTGACTACTGCGTCGACATGGGCTTCACCCATCTGGAGTTGCTGCCGGTCAGCGAGTACCCGTTCGACGGGTCCTGGGGCTACCAGCCGGTCGGGCTTTTCGCTCCGACGATCCGCTTCGGTCCGCCGCACGAGTTCCGCGATCTCGTGGATGCCGCGCACCAGAAGGGGCTCGGCGTCATCCTTGACTGGGTGCCGGGTCACTTTCCGACGGATGCGCATGGCCTAGGCCGTTTCGACGGTACGGCCCTCTACGAGCACGCGGATCCGCGCGAAGGTTTCCATCAGGACTGGAATACCTACATCTTCAACTACGGTCGTCGCGAAGTTGCCAACTATCTGATATCGAACGCCCTTTACTGGCTGGAGGAATATCACATCGACGGCCTGCGCGTGGATGCCGTGGCCTCGATGCTGTACCGTGACTACAGCCGCAAGGAAGGTGAGTGGGTGCCCAATAAGGACGGCGGGCGCGAGAACTACGAAGCGATTGCCATGCTGCAGCGTATGAACATCACGACCTACGGCAAGGTTCCCGGGATCATGACCGTTGCCGAGGAATCCACCTCGTTCCCGGGTGTCTCACGCCCCGTCGACGCCGGTGGTCTGGGGTTCGGCTACAAGTGGAACATGGGCTGGATGAACGACACGCTCGAGTACATGAAGAAAGAGCCGATCCATCGTCGCCACCACCATCACCAGATGACATTCGGGATGCACTACGCGTTCAGCGAGAACTTCATCCTCCCGATCAGCCACGACGAGGTCGTTCACGGCAAGGGCAGCATGCTGACCAAGATGCCCGGCGACGACTGGCAGAAATTCGCGAACCTGCGGGCCTACTACGGTTTCATGTGGGGCCATCCGGGCAAGAAGCTTCTGTTCATGGGGCAGGAGATCGCCCAGCGTTCCGAATGGAACCACAACGCCGAAGTCGACTGGGCCGCGCTGGCCGACGAGAAACACGCCGGCATGCAGCGCCTCGTGCGCGATCTCAACGCCCTTTACCGCGACATGCCGGCACTGCATGTCAAGGATTGTTTCCCGGATGGCTTCCAATGGATCGAAGCCAGCGATGCGGATGAAAGCGTCTATGCCTGGGTTCGATACGGCAACGAGGGTGACGCGCCTGTCGTGGTTCTCTGCAACTTCACGCCGGTCACGCGCGAGGGCTGGCGATGCGGTCTGCCGCGCGCGGGTACATGGCGCGAGGTCATGAATACGGATGCCGGAGTTTACGGCGGCTCGAACACTGGAAACATGGGCAAGGTCCCGGCTACCGAAGAGGGTTGGCACGGACAGCCGGCCTCGGCACATGTGACCATTCCACCGCTCAGCGCGGTCTTCCTGGCCTGGGAAGAAAGCTGAGCACAGCAAGGAACGAAGGGGAGGTAAAGATGACCACCAACACCACAAGATTGACCCAGCGCTCAATGGCCTTCGTTCTGGCCGGTGGCCGGGGCTCGCGGCTGAAGGAACTGACCGACAACCGCGTGAAACCTGCCGTCTATTTCGGCGGCAAGACCAGGATCATCGACTTCGCTTTGTCGAATGCGATGAACTCAGGCATCCGCAAAATGGCGGTCGCAACCCAGTACAAGGCGCACAGCCTGATCCGGCATTGCCAGCGCGGCTGGAACTTCTTCCGCGCCGAACGCAACGAATTCCTTGATATCCTGCCGGCCTCGCAGCGCGTGGACGAAAAGATGTGGTACGAGGGAACGGCCGACGCCGTGCGCCAGAACATCGACATCGTGGACAGCTACGACATCGATTACATCCTGATCCTCGCGGGCGATCACATCTACAAGATGGATTACGAGGTCATGCTGCGTCAGCATGTCGAAGCGGATGCCGACGTGACGGTCGGTTGCCTGACCGTGCCGCGCATGGACGCCACCGCTTTCGGCGTCATGAATGTCGATGCATCCGATCGCATCACGCAATTCCTTGAAAAGCCTGCCGATCCTCCCGGTATCCCCGGCGACGAGGACAACGCGCTCGCGTCCATGGGTATCTATGTCTTCAAGTGGAGCTTCCTGCGCGAACTTCTTCTCGAAGACGCGGACAACGCGAATTCCAGCCACGATTTCGGCGGCGACATCATCCCCAACATCGTGAAGAACGGCAAGGCAATGGCCCACCGTTTCGATCACAGCTGCGTCCGGCACGAGTCGGCAACCGAATCCTACTGGCGCGACGTGGGAACCGTCGATGCCTTCTGGAAAGCCAATATCGACCTGACGAACTTCGATCCCGATCTGGACCTCTGGGATCGGAACTGGCCGATCTGGACCTATTTCGAAGCCGCTCCTCCCGCCAAGTTCATTCACGACCAGGCCGACCGTCGCGGATCTGCCGTGTCCTCGCTTGTCTCGGGCGGCTGCGTGGTTTCCGGTACCGAGATCCGGAATTCGCTTCTCTTCACACAGGTTCACACCAACTCGTTTGCCGTCCTCGATCATGTCGTGGCACTTCCCTACGTCGAAGTCGCGCGCTCGGCCCGTCTGAAGAACTGCGTCGTGGACCGCCGGGTCTTCATTCCCGAGGGGCTCGTCGTGGGCGAAGATCCGGAAGAAGACGCAAAGTGGTTCCGGGTCACCGATAACGGTATTACGCTCATCACCCAGAAAATGTTGGATAAGCGCGCCGCAACGAAATGAAACCGGTCCTCTCCGTCACCTCCGAATGCGTGCCGCTCATAAAGACGGGCGGTCTCGCCGACGTGGCAGGGGCATTGCCCGGCGCGCTTTCGCCATTCGGGTGGGAGATGCGGACGCTTCTGCCCGGATACCGGCAGGTCATGTCCCGATGCCGCAAGGCGAAAAGCGTCATGGACCTGCCCGACCTCTTCGGTGGGGCAGTCCGGGTGCTTCAGGCAAAAGTCGATGGCCTGAAGCTCTATGTGCTTGACGCACCGCATCTTTTCGACCGGGAGGGCACGCCGTACCTTGATCCGCAGGGGCGGGATTTCCCCGATAACCCCGAGCGTTTCGCGGCGCTCTCCTGGGTTGCCGCCCGCATCGCCTGCGAAGGGATCGGTGGCTGGACTCCGAAAGTACTTCACGGTCACGACTGGCAGGCAGGGCTTGCAGCCTATTTCGCGCGCAAGGCCGGTTGCGAAGTGGCGACCGTTTTCACGATCCACAACATCGCCTTCCAGGGTGTTGCGCCCGCCGACCGCATTGGCAGACTGAAACTCGACCGTGCGGATTTCACCGCGCGTGGGTTCGAGTACTGGGGCCAGGTCAGCACGATGAAAGCGGCACTGATCTGGTCCGATCGCATCACGACCGTAAGCCCGACCTATGCGGCCGAGTTGCAGACCCCTGAGTTCGGCATGGGAATGGAAGGCCTCCTGCGCAGCCGGGAAGCTGACCTGAAAGGTATCCTGAACGGGATCGACACCGATGTCTGGAACCCGGCGACCGACCCCGAGATCGCCAGCTACAAGACGGCGAAGGGAAAGGCGCGGGCAAAGACGAAGCTTCTCAAGGAATTCGGACTGCAACCAACGGATGGTCCGCTCTGTGCGGTGATCTCGCGTCTCAGTCATCAGAAGGGTCTGGACGTCCTGCTCGAAGCATTGCCGGCTCTCGTGGACCGCGGCGGTCAGCTTGTCCTCCTGGGGTCCGGTGATGCCGCGCTCGAGGCGGCGCTTCGGAATGCGTCCTCGCATCCAAACGTGGCAGTTCACATCGGCTACGACGAGGGAATGTCGCACCGCATCATGGCCGGTGCCGATGCCATTCTCGTGCCATCGCGCTTCGAGCCCTGCGGCCTGACCCAACTCTACGGGTTGCGTTACGGCACGATTCCCGTCGTGGCGATGACCGGAGGTCTTGCCGATACCGTGATCAACGCCAGTCCGATGGCTCTGCGTTCCGGCGTCGCGACAGGTGTCCAGTTTCAGCCGGTTACCGCTCATGCGCTGGCCTCGGCATTGATCCGGACTGTCGAACTTTTTAAGGACAAACCGACCTGGGAGGCGCTGCAGCGAAACGCGATGCGGCAGGAGGTCGGTTGGGAGGCTTCTGCGGCGGAGTATGCCGCACTTTACGAAGAGGTTGCCCGGTCCCGATGAATTATTCGATGTCTGCCGGAAGGTCCGCTCCCCTCGGGGCGACCGTTGATGGTGACGGGGTAAATTTCGCGGTTTTCTCGGACCATGCGACGGCCATGTTTGTCTGTCTCTTCGACAGCGAGACGGGCGAAGAAACGCGTCTGTCTCTTCCCGAGAGAACCGGGGGCGTCTGGCATGGCCGTGTTGGGGGCATCGGTGCGGGGCAGGCCTATGGGTTTCGCGCGCAGGGTCCCTACCGTCCGGACGAAGGCCACCGATTCAACGCGAACAAGCTGCTGCTCGATCCGTATGCCCGCCGCATCACCGGCCATCCCCATTGGCACGACGCGCTCTATGGCTATGACGTCTCCGCCGAGGCCAAGGACCTCAGCTTCGACACCCGTGACAGCGCGCGCTGGATGCCCCGCTGCATCGTGGAGGACATCCTGACGTCGCCCGCCAACAATCCCGACCGGCCACTGGGCGACACGGTTGTCTACGAGACGCATGTCAAAGGGCTGACAGCCCGCCATCCCTCGGTGCCCGACGGTGGCACTTTCCTTGCGGCGGCCAGTGCGCCTATTCTCGATCACCTGACAAAGCTCGGTGTCACGGCGGTGGAGTTCCTGCCGGTACAGGCCTTCATCAACGACCACTTCCTCGTCCGCAAGGGGCTGACCAACTACTGGGGCTACCAGACCATCGGCTTCTTCGCGCCGGACCCCCGCTACCTGTCCCAAGGCCGGATCGCCGAGGTCCGCACCATGGTCGACGGGTTCCACTCGGCCGGGATCGAGGTGCTCCTCGACGTGGTCTACAACCACACCGGCGAAGGCGACCAGCTGGGTCCGACCCTTGCCTTCCGGGGTCTCGACAATGCCAGCTATTACCGGCTTGAACCCAACCGCCGCTATTACGTCAACGACAGCGGCACCGGGAACACGCTGAACATGGACCACCCGATGGTCCTGCGTATGGTCATGGATTCGCTGCGCTACTGGGTTCAGGTCATGGGCGTAGACGGGTTCCGCTTCGATCTTGCCGCCGCGCTTGGCCGCACGCCCGCCGGGTTCGACGGCGGTGCCTCCTTCTTTGACGCGCTCCGCCAGGACCCGGTGCTCAGCCAGGTCAAGCTCATCGCCGAGCCGTGGGACATCGGGCCCGGCGGCTATCAGCTTGGCGCCTTTCCTCCGCCCTTCATGGAATGGAACGACAAGTTCCGCGACGGCGTCCGCCAGTTCTGGCGGGGCGACGCCTTTCGGGCGCCTGATCTCGCCAATCGCCTGACCGGTTCGGCCGAGCAGTTCGATCACTCGGGCCGTCCCGCCACCTCCTCGGTCAACTTTCTCACGGCCCATGACGGCATGACCCTGCAAGACACGGTCAGCTATGCGCGCAAGCACAACGAGGCCAATGGCGAAGGCGGCAAGGACGGCCACAGCCACGACTATTCGGACAACATGGGGGTCGAGGGCGCGACCGGCGACCCGGCCATCACTGCCGCACGGGCCCGGCGCAAACGCGCGATGATGGCAACGCTTCTCTTCAGCCAGGGCACGCCGATGATTTTGGCCGGTGACGAGATCGGCCACACCCAGGGCGGCAACAACAACGCCTACAACCAGGACAATGAAACGTCCTGGCTCGACTGGTCGGACGTCGATGAAGAGTTCCTGGCCTTCACACGCCGCCTTATCGCCTTTCGGCGCGACCACCCGATCCTGCGGCAGAAACTGTTCCTGCATTCGCGCGAACGCGCGATCGACGGCGTGGAGGATCTTTTCTGGTGGCGCGAAGACGGCCAGCCCATGGAGGCGCGGGACTGGCACGATCCGGAGCGCAAGCTGGTCGCCGTCGAAAAGCGCACGGCAGCAGGCACACCGGCCTATGCCGCGCTCGAATACGCGATCCTGCTGATTTTCAACGCGGGGGATGCCCTGCGCTTCACCCTGCCGCCCGCGCCAGAGGGTCAATTCTGGTGCCACGAAATCGACAGCGCTACGCCGGATCACGCGGCTGGTGTAATCATGGACAAGACGATCGGGATCGCCGGGCAAAGCGTGTCGGCGCTGGTGCTGGTGCAGAAGACTGAATGAGGGAGGTCTCAATGGAACGGATCAAGGTAAACACGGCCCCGATCGAGGGGCAAAAGCCGGGCACATCGGGTCTGCGCAAGAAGACCCATGTCTTCATGGGGCCGCACTACCTCGAAAACTTCATTCAGGCGATCTGGAACGGCATCGGCGGCGCCGAGGGCAAGACCTTCGTTCTTGGGGGAGACGGGCGCTACTTCAACGATCGTGCCGCTCAGGTCATCCTGCGCATGGCCGCCGCTTCCGGCGCCCGCAAGGTCATCATCGGAAAGAACGCGCTCCTCTCCACGCCTGCGGCGTCCAACCTGATCCGCAAGCGCCAGACCGATGGCGGCATCATCATGTCGGCCAGCCACAATCCCGGCGGACCGGACGAGGACTTCGGCGTCAAGTTCAACACGCCCAACGGCGGTCCGGCCCCCGAAGAGGTCACGAACCGCATCTTCGAGGCGACGAAAGAGATCACGTCCTACGACATCATCGAGACGCAGGACATCGACCTCTCGGCGCTGGGTACGACCGTACTGGCGGGCATGGAGATCGAGGTTGTCGATTCCGTCGCCGATTATGCGGAATTGATGGAGTCGCTTTTCGACTTCGGAAAGATCCGCTCGCTTTTTGCCGGTGGCTTCACCATGCGCTTCGATGCCATGCATGCCGTGACTGGTCCCTACGCCACCGAGATCCTCGAAAACAGTCTTGGCGCAGCGAAGGGAACGGTGATCAACGGAACGCCCAGCCCCGATTTCGGCGGCGGCCACCCGGACCCGAACCCGATCTGGGCCAAGCCCTTGGTCGATCTCATGATGTCGGCCGATGCACCCGATTTCGCCGCCGCATCGGATGGTGACGGGGACCGCAACATGATCCTTGGTCGCGGCGTCTACGTCACTCCCTCCGACAGCCTTGCGGTGCTGGCCGCCAACGCACATCTCGCACCGGGCTATGCCAGGGGCCTCGCCGGTGTTGCGCGCTCAATGCCGACTTCGGGTGCGGTCGATCTGGTCGCCAAGGCCAAGGGGATCGGCTGCTACGAGACCCCCACGGGCTGGAAGTTCTTCGGAAACCTCCTTGATGCGGGCAAGGCAACGCTTTGCGGCGAGGAATCGGCAGGCACCGGCTCCGACCACGTCCGCGAGAAAGACGGCCTTTGGGCCGTGCTTCTCTGGCTGAACATGCTCGCCGAAAGCGGCAAGTCCGTGAAAGAGATGCTGGCGGACCACTGGCGCACCTATGGCCGGAACTACTATTCCCGCCACGACTACGAAGCCGTGGACTCGGGCATCGCCAACGCCATGATGGACGTGCTTCGCGGCCAACTCGCCGATCTTCCCAGCCAGGCCTTCCCCGCAGGCACCGTCGCAATGGCCGACGAATTCGCCTACGACGATCCAGTGGACGGCTCACGGTCCGAAGGGCAGGGGATCCGCGTCGTTTTCGAGAACGGCAGCCGCATCGTCTATCGCCTGTCCGGCACCGGAACGGTCGGCGCGACGCTGCGGGTCTATCTCGAAGCCTATGAAGACGATCCGGCGAAACTCGACGCCGATGCCGAGACCGCACTTGCCGACATCATCGCTACGGCCGACCAGATCGCGGGTATCCGCGAACGCACCGGCCGCGAAGCGCCGGACGTGAAGACGTAACGAACGCGCCGCTCAAGCTGTGACCATATCGGGATCAGCGAAAAGAGTTAGCATCCCGTCACCGCACGTTGCGTTAATGGCTCGGGCGTCGAGCGCCCGTGCCATACACTTTGCATACGCAATGCCGACGCTTTGCCGACCGGGTATTTTCCGTTAATTGCCCAGTGTGCAAAGGCCCATGGCGCCGCGACTCACGTCGGGCGTGCCAGGCGTTGGAAAATACGCTCGGAAAGTTCAGACGCGGTGATACGGCGCCCCGGCCAGGATCGAAGACGCGCGGTACAACTGCTCGGCCAGCATCACGCGGACCAGCATGTGCGGCCAGACCATCTGACCGAAACTCAGGGAAAAATCGGCAGTGGCGCGCAATGACGGATCTATCCCGTCCGCGCCCCCGATGACAAAGGCCGCCTCGGCGCGTCCTTCGTCGCGCCACTTGGCCAGAAGGTCGGCAAATGCCGGAGATGACAGGGTTTTTCCCCGCTCATCAAGTATGCAAACAGGATTTGAACCGCTGACCACTTTCTCCAGAAGCGCGGCTTCTGAGGCGATTCCACCCTTCTTCGCTTCGACCTCCTGGAGGGTCACAGGCCCAAGCCCAAGGACCCGCCCTGTCTTGTCGAAACGGTCGAGATAGTCAGAGACAAGATCGGCCTCCGGGCCGGAACGCAGCCGGCCCACTGCAGCGATCTTCAGCTTCATCGGGCTGGTCTAGCTCCGTGACGCAGCAGCCGCCTCGGCGGGAGAAAGCCACATCTTTTCAAGCTGATAGAATTCCCGAACCTCGGGACGGAAGACATGGACGATCACATCGCCAGTGTCGATCAGAACCCAGTCGCCGGCTTCCTTGCCTTCGACTTTCGAGAGCCGTCCGAATTCCTGCTTCAGCTTGTCCGTCAGGTGCTCGGCGATAGCCGCGACCTGCCGCGACGACCGGCCGGAAGCGATCACCATGTAATCGGCCATTTCGGACTTGCCGCGCAAATCGATCTTCACGATCTCCTCGGCCTTGTCGTCTTCCAGCGATGTCAGGATGTGTCCGAGCAACTCATCGCTCGTAAGTTTCGCAGCGTCTCCGGTCATTGCTGACCGGGATGCGTTTGCGGTCGAATTCGCGACCGCGTCATGGACTTGAGACAGGGCATTGACCTCCTTCGTCACACGCGGATCGTCCCGATCCACGCTCACCATATACAAAATGTAGCATCGAAGACGTTCAATTCCAAGATCATCGCAAGTGGACGTGTCTCAATAGTCACGTTCGAAGAAGACGCCAATCGAGCTGTCCCCTTCGTTCGTCACCGATCCCTTGAGCGTGAACGAGGGTGAAACGTCGAGGTTGAGGTTCAATTTGGTTTCGCCACCAGCACCAATGGTCACATCCGTGTAGAGGTTCTCCCCAAGATAGGCCCCAGCCGTGACGGCTGTGTTTCCCTCCTCGTCCACCGTGATATCGAGGTCTGCCAAACCCGCGCCCTGACGAATATTACCAACAATTCCCTCGCCTCCGCGCCCGGCAAGTGTGCGTACGGCCAGCGCAAGTCGCGCGGCCTGTATCGGTGAAAGCGTGTCCAGCCCGCGTCCGAAAATCAGCCGCGCCAAGACCTCTTCTTGCGGCAACTCAGGTTCCGATGTGAACGAGATTTCAGGGTCCATCACCGGCCCCGCCACGATGACGTTGATTGCGTATTCCTCGGCCCGTGTCGTCGCGCGAATTCGGACGATTGGCAAGAAGGACCCCTGTATGGTCACCGTTGCCTCCTCCAGAGCGAGTCGCTGGCCAAGAATGTCCAGACGACCCCGGATCAAGTTGAAGGCTCCCAAAGGAATGGTGTTGTTGGTTGTTCCCGTAATTCGGAGATCGCCCCCGAATTCGCTCTCGAGGCCGCGACCCCGTATGAAAAGTCGGTTCGGCGCGGAAACCCGAATGTCGAGAGAATACCCAGGACCGGTCGCCTGAGAATTCGACGTTCCACCTCCCAGCAATCCGGCGCGCTGGCGGGTGCCACGAACCGGTGGCGGCTCGTTGAGATGGGTGATCTCGGGTATGGCGCCCGCTCCGCCAAGCCCGGAAGACGGGATACGGATATTGGTTTCCGCCAGAGCCAGATCTCCTGAGATGCGTGCGCCTCCCAGTAGCGGACCCGAAATCGAGATGTCACCATCGACAGTGGTTTCCAGAATTCGTGGATCCTTAAGTACGACCTGTCTCAACGCCACTGTCAGATCTGCCGGAAACGGACTTGTTAGGCTGACGGGACCGTTTGCCGACAAGACGCCGCCGCTTTCAACGGCGGCTGTCATGGAAATCTGAGCCCGCCCGCCCGAAAGTGCCGCCGTTGCTGATATGTCATTCAGAACCACGTTCAGCGTAGGTGCGATCAGGCGCGCACCTGAGCTGGTAATCTGGCCAGAGAGCGAGTTCAGGGATGGAGCACCCCGAATGGACAAGCGAAACCCGGCAGTTCCGGATACGGCCCTGGGAGCAATGAAACTGTTGAGAAATCCGAGTGGGGCATTGCCACGAATATCCATGTCGACGTTCTTCAGATCGGCCTCTGCAGTTCCAGATGCTGAGACCTCCGATCCGCCTGGACCGCTTGCTGCGAGATCCAGTTCATATTGACCATCGGGATTTTGACCGAGCGTGCCGGTCACCGTGGCAGGTCCTGCGAACCCGGGCGCAAACGAAGAGATTTCTTGCAGTCTTGCGCGAAGCTCGATTTCACTCCCGTCAGCCGCAAGCGAGCCGGATGCGTTCGCGCTCAGAAGCGCGGTCGACAGGTCCATGCTCGCTATTCTGATCTCGGCGCCATCTCGTACGGCCGCGAATTCCAGGGACAAATCGCCCGTAAGCAGGCGATCCGCTTCCGTTTGTCCGATGCTGAGGTTAGAGCCAGCGATCGAGCCGGTCAGGTCAAAATGCTCCAGATCAGCACTGATACGCCCCGATGCATCACCCGCCAACTTGCCTGCTAGGGGCAGTCCTGACAGGTCGGCAAGAATTGAGAGATCGTCCGCATTGGCTTGCAACTTGCCGTCGAATGCGGCGGCTTGGCCAAGGGGATCGGCGGCGGTTCCATCCAGCTTGATCGAAAGCCCGGCACCACGGGCTTCAGTTACGACTTGCCAGTCGAGACCGGCTTGCTGTCCGCGTGCGGAGAACTCCAAGGATTCGGCTGGCGCACCCACCAGCAGCTTCGATGCGTCGGGCAATCTTCCCGTGATATCGAACCGCCCGGTCTCGGGAACGATTTCTCCGTTGCCTTGCAACTCGATCCAGGGCCCCACCGCGGAACTGTCCCGCAAGGTATAGACGTTACCTGCGACTGCCCCATCCAAATCAAAGATGACATCGCCGCCCAACAGACTGTCTGCCTGGGCAATGCCGGTTTTGAGGTTGCTGGACGATCCGGTCAGTTTGAGGGATACGCGGCTGAGGTCCGTCGCCAGTTCACCAGCAAAATCGGTGGAAATACTGCCCGCGATTGGCCGCTCGGCCAGCGCCGCGAAATCGCTCAGGTCATCGGCTTCGAACCGTCCGCTGCCGGAGATCACAGGCAAATGAAAGACGTCTACTGCGCTACCTCGCCCGATGAGGCGCGTACCTTCGAGCGCGGTCTCTACATTCCAACTCCAGACCCTGTCGTCGTCCTCCTGTGCATCTCCCGTCAAGCGAACTGGGCCGGAAACCTGCGGTAGCAGAATAGAGGCATCATCCAATGAGCCTGAAAGAACCAGCGCAGAGCCTCCGGATTTCAGCGAAATTCGGCCTGTAATTTCGGCATTGGGGGTCTCGAGCGTCCGGATCTCTGCCGCAATTCCTGTCTTGTCGCGACGCGCCGAAATATCCAGGTTTGCCTCGCCTTCGAGAATCCGGTCGGCCTGCTCGTTGTCGACGAAGAGATCTCCACTCGTTCCCTTTGCGGAGAAATCAAAGAAGCCTGCTAGAGGCTGAAGGTCAAAATCTGTTTCCAGAGCGACCCGTCCGCCCAGGGTGCGGCCAGCGATACCGGAAAACGCGGATAGTTGATTGGCGAATAAGTTGGCTTCCCCAGAAATCGCAGGGCCATTCCCGGCAAAGGCCACCTCGGCATTTCCGTCCAGCCCATAAGTCTCGCCATTGACTGAAAGGCCTTCAAGGCGCAGTGGGCCGCCTGATGTCCAGTCAAGGTCCGCTCGTCCCGTTACTACCTCACCCAACGCCTCTGCGGCTTCGGGGCTTCCCAGATCAAGTTCCGTCGCCGAGAAGTCAAAGGATGCCGAGATTGACGCCTCGGGTTGCGAGCGAATCCGGCCCGTGCCGGAAAGCGAAAGCTCAGCAGTTGAAAATCCAGGGCGGTCCAGTTCGGCGATGACGAATGCGCCGCGCCACATGTCACTGTCCGCAGCATCAAACTGTACATTCAGGTCGACGCGGTTCACTCGCGTTTCGGGACCTGGAATAGGCAACAGAACTGGCGTCCCGTCCTGTGCGATGTCACCTGTCAGGTCGATTTCCGATGGCAGCCCGTCTGACCCGAGGCGGACGATCCCACCGAGGCGCAGCGACGCCGCCGAAAGATCAAGTTCCTCGATGTGAAGTCGCCCGTCGGGAAAAGATAGGACGGAAGCCGCCACACGAACATCAGGGCCGAAAAAAGGTTGGTATTCAGGATAGAAGATTGGAGCGATGTCTCCGGACACATGCGCAATGGTCTGCAAGGTACCCGGTTCACTGCCTTCGGGAATGCTTGTCGTTACCTGACCAGCCAAACGTTCCGCGCCATCGGTCGAAAGTCGAATGTCCGCCGAATAGTTGTCGATAGGAGCTTCGCCCTTGATCTCGAACTCGACGGATGGGCGCCCTGGCAGATCAAGAAGTTGCGCCAGGATACCGTCTTCGTCTTCCTTGACGATGAGATCAACGTTGAGAACCCGGCTCTGGTTTGAAAAGCCAGCACCCAGCGCAATAGTCCCAGAGCCGTCCAGCTTATCCAGCGACAGGCTGGCCGAACCTTCCCCGCCTTCAAGGTTTAGGGCTCCCCCAATCGAGACCACTGTCTCGATGCCGAAAACAGGTTGGCCGATATCGACCCGCTCGGCCGCAACGCTGTCGATGGCAACAGAAACTGGCAGTTCGGGCAGGCTGAAGCCGGATGCCTCGGGAGTAGGCGGTTCCGCTGTCTCGCTGGGCACCGGAAGGCGCGGCATCATGATTTCGGCTGCAGTAAGCTCGGTGACTTCAAGTCGGCCGCGAAACAATGCCAGTCGGCTCCAGTCCAGAACGACATCGTTCAGGATCAGCCACTCGCCCTGATCATCCTTGACCGTCAGGTTGTCGAGAGTAGCGCGTCCCGAAAGTGCGCCCGCAAAGCCTCTGATCGATACCTCTCGGCCTTCTCCGGAAAGATTGTCTTCAATGAATCTTTCAAGAAGCCCGCCTTGTTCCTCGTCGCTGGAGGACTCATCGGTTCCGAAGAGCCTGTCGAAGAAACCTGGCGTTTCCTGCGCTTCAGCAGGCAAGGCGGTGAGTAGAACCAGTGTTAGCGGCAAAAACCGACGCATCAGAACGCCTGCCCGATACCAAGATAAATGTAGTAGCTTGACGCTGGCGTGCTGCCGGAGATCGGCGTCGCCACATCGAGACGAATGGGTCCGATCCCGGTGTCATATCGCAAGCCTAAACCTGCGCCCGCATGGCTGTCTCCTGAAAGATCGGGAAATTCCTCTGAACCGATGTAGCCCCAGTCGGCAAAGCCGACGACTTCGATACTCTCGGTTACGTGCTGGCGCAGTTCCGCAGAGAGGCCAAGAAAGCTGCGCCCGCCACTTCGCTGGCCGCCGCCCAGTTCAACGGCAAGAGACTGGTAATCCTGTCCTCTTACAGTTCCGCCGCCACCTGAAAAGAATCTGTATATTGGAGGGCTTTCCAGAAGAGCCGGTCCAAAGAGCGATCCCCATTGCACCCGGGCGGCAACTGTTGTCCGGTCCTCCGCTCCAAAACTTTCATAACCTCTGGCGTCCAGCACGAACCGGGCGCCGTCGGTGGTGCCAGACAATCCGTGAAACGGCGTGATCTCTAGGTCCACGAAATAGCCGTCTTGCGGGTTCAACGGATTGTCACGCCGCTCGTAGGTCGCGCCCAAGGGCAAAGTAACCAAGCTGTAGGTTTCTCGCCCGAAATTGTCGATGACATCCGAGAAATGATACCCAAGGCCGAAGTCGACGACTAGATTATCAGTGGCATAGCGCGTGAAACCCAGCGCAAACTCGAATGACTGGGATTCGAAATCTGGCTCGTCCAGCTTCTCCAATTCGATCGTCGAATAGAGGTCAACGTCGGCCCTGGGTGTCGCGGGTCGTTCGTAGCGGACACCGAACGTGTAGTCTGTGCCGCCAGTCTCGCCACCGAGGCCCGCAATTTCCCCATCCACCCGAAATCTCTCGGCGCCGCCAAGGAGATTTCGGTGGAGCCAGAATCCTGACAGCCGAACACCTTCAACAGTTGAGTACTCCGCGCCGAAACCGAAACGCCTTGGCGTTTGTTCAACCACATCAATTGTCAGGGGGAGGGTATCGCCCGGGCCAATCTGATCCGCTTCCTCCACGGTGACTGCCCGAAAGCTGCCTGTGCGTCGCAATCGCCGCACGGCACGTTCGATCTCCTTCGGATCATAGTCGCGGCCTTCCTCCAAGCCCGAGATGGTCAGAATGCGGCGCGTGCGCACGTCCACGTTGCCGCTTACTGTGACTTCTCCAAAGGAGAGTTTCGGACCTGGATCGACTTCAATTCGCGCCCTGAACTGCCTGTCGAGGTGGTTCGCGACCAACTGCTGTTCGGCGATGCTTGCTTTGGCATGTCCCGCGTTTCGCCAGCCATCGACCACCGCGGTTGCGGTTTCTCTGATTGTATCCGCACTTGCTGGCTGACCGGGGGCAAATTCGCTTGGCAATTCGGTGCCTGAGGCGAGAGGGGCAGCAGTCGCTTCGGAGAACATATAACGCGGTCCTGGCACGACCCTGACTTCTATTGTCGATACCTGGTCGGGTGGAGAGAGAGGAGGTATCGCCGCTGCTTCGCGCCCATCGACGGTGATGTTGATTATTCCGCCGTAATGAGCATTTGCGTAGAGCACCCCAAGCAAGCGTGCGTAGTCCGCCTGTGCCGCCGCCAGAAGTTCTTCGGTGTCCGTCGTGTTGTTCTGGGCAGCCTGGAATAACAGGGATGAACCCAGCAGCGAGTCGCGCAAATCGCCTGTTGCTCCGGGCGTCAGGATACGAATCTCCGACTGTGAATGCGCGGAAGATCCGGCAGCAACCCAGATACCGAATATCAGACAGCTTAGAAGTCGTCGAAACATGTCTTCCCCAAAGGACATGATGGTCATGATAGCGTGCTTCGCAAATGGGCAACAGGGGTTCAGCCTGTAAATTACGGTGCCGCGATCTGTGGCCCAAGCATTCGTACCTCGCGCTGCGGGAAAGGGATCGAGACTCCGTTTTCCTGAAACGCATCCCAAAGAGCCAGATAAACGTTACCGCGGATGTTGGTCAGTCCTCCGGACGGGTCGGTGATCCAGAAGCGCAGGATGTAGTCCACCGAGCTGTCTCCGAAGCCTGTGATGTGACAAACTGGCGGACGGGTTGCAAGAACACGGTCGACGCGGGTGGCGGCTTCGATCGCAAGCCTGCGGACGAGATGCGGATCATCGCCGTAAGATGTGCCGAAATGGATGTCGAGCCTGACGAAGTCGTCGGAATGAGACCAGTTGACCACCTGCCCCGTGATCAGGTCCTCGTTCGGAATAAGGTACTCCTTGCCGTCACGAGTGGTGATCGAGACGTAGCGGGCGCCGAGTGAGTTGATCCACCCGAAAGTGTCTCCGATGGAGATCACGTCTCCCGGCTTGATAGATTTGTCGAGAAGTATGATCACGCCCGAGACCAGATTGGACACGACCTTTTGCAGGCCAAAACCTAGGCCGACACCGATCGCACCGGACAAGACTGCGAGACCAGTCAGATCTACTCCAACCACTTTCAGCCCAATGAAGAATGCCGCTCCGAACAGTAAGACTTGCAGGAACTTGACGGTCAGAACCTGCATGGACGGCGAGATATTCTCGTTATTTTGTATTCGGGTTGCCGCCGAATGCGTGACCAGCCGCGCCAACGTAAAAAGAGTTCCGATGACGATTAGCGCCTGAAGAATGCGCAATAGCGAGAGATGGAATTCGCCGATGTCGATGGCCAGCGCGTCCAGGAATCGTGTGAGTTCATCAGCGAGGCCGATGTAGTAGAGCGTGACGTATATCCAAAGCGACCATGTCACGATCCGCCGTAGCAGCTGATTGCGGACAAGTCGTGCGGCAAATCCGACCAACAAAACTGCCAGCGCGATCGTACCGACCAACTCCAGCAAGAACCTGCGCGAAATAAAGGGAGTGATCTCTGCCATCAACCAGGCGGCAATCCAGATCAACAAAGTGAATATCATGAGCCCCAGGCGCCGGTGCAGTAGGATCAGGGTCCGAAGCTGCCATTTTGGCTTACCTTCCAGCCCATGCATCCATTCGCGAATTCTCGGGTTGATCCACCGGTTCAGGGCCCATGCCAGAAAGATGCAAAGGAAAAGGATACCTATCTGGTATAGGCGGGACGGAAGCAGCATTAGACGCGCCTCCGACAAGGCGCGTGTCCAAAGGCTTAACAACTGTTCAGCCAGGGAAGCCAGTTCAGCGTTCATTCTCGAAGCATGGCTTTCGCTAAGGAAAGTCGCAAGCGGTTCATGCCCGCGCTGGTTGACCCATGCCTTCTGGTGGTCTCTGCCCTGCAGTCCTTTCGCTGCCGAAATTTCGCAAACGCAAGGCATTGGTCACTACGGCGACGCTGGAAAATGCCATAGCTCCGGCTGCAAGCATCGGCGACAGAAGAATGCCCCACATCGGGAACAGGATCCCGGCCGCTACTGGAATAAGAAGGACGTTGTAACCGAAGGCCCAACCAAGGTTCTGGCGAATGTTTCGCATTGTGGCGCGCGACAGCTTGATCGCGCGGACAACGCCTTCGGCGTCGCCCGACATCAGGACGACGTCAGCAGTTTCGATCGCCACATCGGTTCCTGTTCCGATTGCAATTCCAACGTCAGCTGCCGCCAGGGCAGGCGCATCATTGATCCCATCTCCGACAAACGCGACTGCACCTTGAGACGTCAGTGATTTGATCGTTTGAACCTTGGTCTCAGGTAAGGCCTCGGCGATGACTGTATCTATCCCGAGCCTTTTTGCGATCGCTTCGCCTGTCGATCTTGCATCACCCGTGATCATGGCGACGCGGAGCCCGAGTGCGTGAAGGTCGGAAATTGTTTCTATCGCTCCTGGCTTGATTGGATCCGAGACTGCGATGACTCCGGCCACCTGGCCATCGACACCCACATAGAACGCCGTCTTACCTTCTGCCGCGAGACGTTCTGACTCTGTCGTCAATTCAGCGGTATCGATCCCGTTCCGGCGCATCAGTCGCGCAGTTCCAACCGAAACCTTGCGGCCTTCGACGGTGGCACTGATCCCCTCCCCGGTCACGCTGTTGAATTCTTGCGCGGCAGGTACGGTCTCGGACGCCCTCAGGATCGCGCGCGCAATCGGATGCTCAGAATTCGCTTCGGCGCCTGCGGCCAGTCTCAACAGAGGTGTCCGTTCCCAACCTTGTACCGTGATTACTTCGGTGACTTCTGGTCGTCCTTCTGTCAGCGTGCCTGTCTTGTCGAAAGCGACCACTTGGACTTCGCTCAGCGATTGCAGTGCATCGCCTTTTCGGAACAGAATTCCAAGTGAAGCAGCCCTGCCGACACCAACCATGATTGAGGTGGGCGTCGCCAATCCCATCGCACAGGGGCAGGCGATGATCAGCACCGATACTGCGGCCACCAGCGCCAACCCCAAAACACCCATGCCCCCCAAAACCAGCCAAGTTCCAACGGTAACCGCCGCAACCGCGAGAACTGCCGGGACAAAGACACTCGTGATGCGATCGACGAGGCTTTGAATTGGCAGTTTGGCGCCCTGTGCGTCCTCAACCATTTGAACGATACGCGCCAGAACGGTATCCGCGCCTATCCCTGTCACACGAAAGGTGAAAGTGCCTGTTCCATTCACGGTCCCTCCGGTAACTTTCGCGTCGGGGGCCTTCGCGACAGGAACCGGTTCGCCAGTTATCATCGCCTCGTCGACGTAACTCGTGCCCTCGGTAACCACGCCATCGGTAGCGATGCGCTCGCCGGGCTTCACCCGCACAAGATCTCCTACCGAAAGGCTAGCGATCGGGCGTTCCTCAACATGGCCGTCCGTTACGACCCACGCTGTTTCCGGGCGCAGGCCGACAAGCGCGCGGATAGCGGCCCCGGTTCGTCCCTTTGCTCTTGCTTCGAGAAAACGGCCAAGAAGGATCAGCACCACGATCACTCCGGCAGCTTCAAAGTACACGTTGCGGGTGCCCGCCGGGAGGATACCTGGTGCGAAGGTTGCAATAGTGGAATATGCGAATGCCGCGAAGGTGCCCAGAGCGACCAGAGCATTCATGTCCGGCGCACCTCTGAGCAGTGATGGAAAGCCCTTTGTGTAAAACCGTCGTCCTGGACCCACGAGTGCCGCGCCGACGAGGAAGAATGAAAGAACACGCGCTGTGTGATGTCCTATTGTCTGTTCGACAAGAGCATGCATTCCCGGGATGACGTGGCCACCCATTTCGACGAGGAAAACAGGCAAAACAAGCGCTCCGGCAATCCAGGTCGCGCGGCGCAAGTCATTGGCTTCTTCCGCCTGCCTGTCCGATTGCGAGGGTGCATCGCTGTCCATAGGAGCGATCGGGTAGCCTGCTTTTTCGGCTGTAGAGCGCAGCGCCGCTAGGTCGATGCGCCCTGCAGTCGTGATGCGTGCCGTCTGGTCGGCTAGGTTCACGCTAACTTCGGCCACTCCGGGGACTTCGGCCAGTGCCGTTTCGAGCCTGCGGACACAAGAAGCGCACGATAGCCCCTCAACCGAGAACCTATGCTTCTCCGTTATGGCGGGATACCCTGCGCTATCCAGAGCTGCCATCAACTGGGCAGGCTTGACCTCTCCATCATAGTCGGCCTCGACCGTATTCGTCGCGAGGTTTGCCCGAGCGGCCACGACACCAGGTAGTGCCTGCAACGCGGTCTCGACTCTCCTGACGCACGACGCGCAACTCATGCCCTCAATTTCAGCGCGGAATGTAGCGGTCATTTTCGATCTCCAGCCTTGATGGGCAAGAGATAGTCCTTCCAGTAACTGGAAGGTCAAGGCCCTAACTAACTTTTAACCAGGTTCCCATTCCGGCGGCATGGTGGCCGAGCATGTGGCAATGCAATAGCCAGTCGCCTGGATTGTGCGCCGCAAAGAGAACCGCCTTCGATTGACCTGGCTGGATTAATGTTGTGTCCCGGAAATCCCCGGGCCGGCCGGTGTCATCGATTTCGTAGAAATGGTGCCCGTGCAGGTGCATGGCATGAGGCCACATGGTTTCATTCACGAACCTGATACGAACCGGCTCGTTTTTACCGATTTTCGCAAGAGGCTCTTCGGGCCGACCTGCGTACCCATTTAACGCCCAGAACAAGCCCTCGCTTGCCAGTTCGCGTCCCGTTTTCCTCCCCGTCATGCTTTCAGCTTCTGCCAGCCAGCGCATGGCTCCGCCCTGAATGAGTACCGTCACTTCTTGGGCGGAAGATGCATCGGGGATTGCAGAGTGCGGATTGAGAGGCAGTGGGCTGGGAGGCGCATTTCTAGTCTTGCCGGCGCCGGACACCTCGAATGATACTTGCGCAAACCGCTCCTCGCCGACGATGTCCAGCAATACGGCTTCTTCGGAGTCTCCGGCTTCGATGTCGACGATCAAATCCAACCGCTGAGCCGGCGCCAACAGGAAGGGGCCTTCTATGGCGCGCGGATCTGCAATTGGCATGCCGTCGGTTGCCATGATCCAGCCGCGCATGCCGGCCAGTCCCAGAGTGAAGATGCGCGCGTTCGCTGCATTGATCAGTCGCAGGCGCAGTCGGTCACCTTTCCGGGCAGCCAGAACGAGTTCCATCGCGCCATTTGTCGTGACGACATTGCCCAGTCGTCCGCCGTGGCTCAGGTCATGCCCGTTGTCGAAACCGCCCATGACCTGCGCTTCCGGATCAAGCCGCCAGTCGTCCAGAACCAGCACGTGCTCGGCATCTACGTCGATCGGTTCCGGTTCTTCGACAATCAACGGCCCATAAAGTCCTCGTTCGACCTGCTCGACGGATTGAAGGTGTGAATGGTACCAGTAAGTTCCAGCGTCGGGGCAAACAAAAGAATAGTCAAAGCTTTCGCCCGGCCCGATCGGCGGTTGGGTTACGCCAGGAACCCCATCCATCGCATTATCAATCCGTATCCCATGCCAGTGCACGCTCGTTGCCACGTCCAGTTCATTGAACAATCTCAAGTACAGTCGGGAACCCTGAGAGATGCGCAATTCCGGTCCCGGTGTGATGCCATCGAAAGACCAGACATTGGTTTCAGGATAATCCGATGGCGCGATCCGCACCGACGAGGCACGCGCAGACATGTTTCTGGGTTGTGACGCCAAAACAGGCGCTGGCAAAAGGGACAGGGCCGCGGAGCCGGACAGGAAAGACCGTCTTTTCATAGAGAACTCCCTGGATAGCTGGTAGGGATGTGTGCCGGAGAGCCTTCGGGTCAAGAACGCGAGAGCTTCAGCGCCTCTCGAACGCGATCCATTGGCCGATGTCGTACCACTGATCGGTAAGGGATTTCGGAGCCGGTGGGAAGGGCGCGGCGCGCCGAACAGCGAGGACCGCCGCCTTGTCGAGGGCAGGGCTTCCAGACGACCGTGCGACGGATACTTCTGCGAGCTTGCCGTTCGGAAGCACGACCATGGCCACACGAACCCGGCCCTCGTCTCGTGTTCCACGGGGATAGACGTGATGATGCGCGATCCTTCTCTGGATTACAGCGGCCCAAGCCGATGTCGCCGCTTGTCGCTCAGCCTCGGACATCTTCGGAAGCGATGCCGGTATCGAAGAGCCACGGCTTCCCGCGCCACCTGTTCCTGCCGCGGTCCTGCGTGCTACGGCTTCAGAGTCGGACGCGGTGGGTCTAGGGGAGGGTCGCTCCGCAATTCTCGGCGCATCGTCAGACGCGGGCCGAGACTTGCCGATTGCAGGTAAGGCGTCCGCGACCGGCGCGCTCTCTAGAGGAGGTGCTGGTATGCTGGCAGTATCGGTTTCGAGTGACGGCTCATTTGGCAGAGAGGTTGCTGGGTCCGGGATTTGCAGGCCGGTTGGAGCAGTCCAAGCGACGACAGGGGTGTCACGCGCATCGAGGGCGGGCGGCATTGTTTCGGGTTGTGTGACCCGCTTGGGCGGTATTTCGCGCGAAATACCCGAATAGTCTTCCACGGCCGGGTTCGGGCTGGAAAGCACCTGCGCTTCGTAGGTCGACGGTGAAGTGTCCCACGACCGGACAACGGCGGCCACGGATGGCGATGCGGCAGCGACGCTTATCCTGTTTCTCCCGTCATCCCCAGCGCCACCGCCGCTTTGACCTGGGCCAACCGCGAGGATACCGGCGTGAACCGCGGCTGCGGCACAAAAAGCAAAGAAGAGATCGCCTCGCCCGCTCATGGTTCCACCGCTTCCACGGGGTGAAAGACCGGCCCGTTCGGCGTGTCGGCCCAATGGCCCCCGACGGAAAAAACAGAACGCATGCGCATGTCGGTCAGCACTTTGTCCGGTGATCCATCCGCCACGACACGCCCGCGGTCCAAAAGAACCAGTCTGTCACAGTAGCGCGATGCAAGTCCCAGATCGTGCAATGAGACAGCCACGGTCTTAGATTCAGCGGCCAGAGACTGGAACACCTTCATTGCGGCGATTTGATGGGCCGGGTCGAGGCCTGCGATCGGTTCGTCGGCAAACACAACGGGTGTTTCTTGCGCGAGAACCCGGGCGATCAAAGCCCGTGCTCTTTCACCACCCGAAAGCTCGTTTGCCTGTCTCCGGGCCAAACCCTGGAGGCCCATTTTCGATATGGCCCGTGCAATGGCCGAGCGGTCTGTTTCGGATAGTTTTCGTCCAGCTGCCAGATAAGGTGTCCGCCCCAGCGCAACGAGCGTTTCGACATCAACTGGCCAAGCGATATCACGCTCCTGCGGAAGCCATGCCGCCATTCGTGCCCTGTCGCGCTCGGGAAGCAATGCGAGTGACGAGCGGCCTTCAAAAGGCAATAGGCCTAGCGCCGCACGCATGAGAGTTGTCTTTCCGGCACCGTTTGGTCCGATAAGGCCAACCAGTTCTCCCGGTTCTAAAGCCAGTGTTATCTGCTCCAGAACTGCAGTCTGACCGCGGCGCACCGACAGGTTTTCGATCCTTATTCCGTTCACAGACCTGCCCTCCGGGTGCGGAAAACGAGGTGCAGGAACACGGGTGCACCCACAAGGGCGGTAAGTACGCCAAGCTTGAGGTTCCGGTCCGGAAGAATCGTCTCGACGGCGGCGTCTGCCAGCAAGACCATGGCCGTACCTCCAAGGGCTGACGCAGGCAAAAGTCGCCCCGGTGCGCCGCCCACGAATGGTCTGAGAACATGCGGCACCACCAAACCAACGAAACCTACAGCACCAGTCACGGCCGTTGCCGCTCCGATTGCCGCTGCTGTCCCAGCGACAACCAGGGTCCGCAGGTGGGACATACGGATGCCGAGTGCCGTGGCAGCGTCTTCGCCAAGGGTCAGGGCATCGAGGCCCCTACCGCTCGCCATGAGTGCCACCCAGCCGGCGGCCATAAGAGGCAGTGCCAGCCAGACATGGGTCCAAGACCGATCGGACAGTGATCCCATCATCCAGAAGACGATCTCGCTGGCAGCGAATGGGTTTGGAGAGAGGTTCAGCACCAGTGTCGTCAGTGCTCCGCCGAGCGCGCTGATTGCGATGCCGGCAAGGATGAGCGTCAACGAAGAGCCACGCGGCCCAGCAAGCAGCACCAGGAGCGCCACGGACAGGCCTGCTCCGGCCAAGGCGGCAAGCGGCAGTGCGAGAGCGAAGCTGGCGGCGAGGCCGGTTTGGAGGGAGATGACCGCCCCAAGGGCCGCAAAGGAGGAGACGCCGATCAGTCCTGGTTCGGCAAGAGGGTTGCGAAGGAGTCCCTGCATCGCGGCACCCGTGAGGCCGAGGCTGGCGCCGACCATTGCGCCCAGAACGGCGCGGGGCAGGCGGATGTTGCGCATTATGTCGCTCTCGGGCCCGTCGGTGTCACTGAATAGCGACGAAAGCGCATCCAGAGGGGAAATCTCGGCAGGTCCGGTGATAAGCGACGCAATAAAGCCGATACAGCAAAGACTGATCAGAACGGGGTAAAGGACCGGGGGCCTCCCGGTTGCAATCCGATTATTCTCGGTGCCGGCCATCGCCATCCCGGTCACTCTCGCGTGTGTGTTCGGAAGGTCCTGATTCCGAACGGTGAATTTCAAGTCACCACACCGGAATGTCCGTAGCCCGTACGCGCGCCCCGCGCCCCGGACTGGGTGAGCGCCTCGGCAGGTCTCCTGACTCGCGGGTCCTGGCTTGGCCGGCCTTCCCGGGGTTCTGGAGCCCCAGTGGCGTCAGTCGGCCTTGCTCACCGCCTACAGTTGCGGGGGCAGTCGCGGAATTGGGAATGACCCTGACCGCGTTCCCTTTTATCCGTTCATGGGGAACGGAACCGAAGCAGAACCGTGATGGAACCAGGCGTGTGCCGAGTCAAGTGTCGTGCGCGTTCGCTCCAGAGTTAACGGGATGTTGCTGCAAAGCCCGACTTTTGTGAGTCCTCAGAGCCCCTAAAGCGCAGGCATCTGAAATGCCAATGGAAATCGGGTCGGCAAGGTGTATGCCAAACGTCGGCAAAACGTATGGCAAGTG
Organism: Silicimonas lutimaris; assembly: GCF_047314965.1. NCBI lineage: Bacteria > Pseudomonadati > Pseudomonadota > Alphaproteobacteria > Rhodobacterales > Paracoccaceae > Silicimonas > Silicimonas lutimaris. The sequence goes on from NZ_JBLBVK010000057.1 coordinate 219,459, forward strand.
TCTGGTGCGCGCCGCAGGCGGATTCGTCTCGTGGTTTGCTTTGGAGGTTGCCGATCTCTTGACTTACTGCGAATAAATCGCATCTTTAGGTGAGATTGAGAATTATTCTCATTAAAGGTGGAGAAAATGATCGCGTCTCGACGGAGTGTCCTCAGGTCGATTGGAGCTGCCGCATTGGGTGCGGCCTTCGCTCCAAGGGCCGCTATTGCCGCTGAAGGCAGACTGTCGATCGTGGCAACGACCGGCATGATCGCGGACACTGCCCGCGCGATCGGTGGCGAACTGGTGGAGGTCAAGGCGCTGATGGGGCCGGGGGTGGACCCGCATGCATACCGGCAGACCCGGACCGATATCCTTGCGATGCGCCGGGCGGACCTGATCCTTTGGAACGGATTGTACCTGGAAGCCCAGATGGAAGAGGTTCTGGGTGACCTTTCGGGTCTCGTGCCGGTTCGCGCCGTGGCAGAGACCATCCCTGCCGAGCAGCGCATCGCGCATGATGACTATGCGGACCGTTTCGATCCCCATGTCTGGATGGACCCGGCTTTGTGGCGAGAGGTGGCATTTGCGATCCGTGACGCGATGTCGGAGACCGCACCCCATGACGCTGCGGCTTTCACAGCCAATGCTGAGGCCTATACAGCAGAGCTGGATGTGTTGGCATCCTATGCGAACGACGTACTTGGCTCTGTCCCGGAAGAGCGCCGCGTACTTCTGACCGCTCACGATGCCTTCAACTATTTCGGTCGGGCCTATGGTTACGAAGTGATCGGTATTCAGGGTATTTCGACGGAAAGTGAGGCCGGACTTAACCGGATCACCGAATTGGTGAACCTGCTTGTAGATCGCGGCATTGCGGCCGTGTTCGTTGAAAGCTCGGTATCCGACCGCTCGATCCGTGCTTTGATCGAAGGCGCCGCTGCCGAGGGACACGAAGTTCGTATCGGCGGTGAACTGTATTCGGATGCCATGGGTAGTCCGGGAACCTACGAAGGCACCTATGTCGGCATGATCGATCACAATGCGACTGTCATCGCCACAGCGCTTGGTGGCGAAGCGCCCGAGCGCGGGATGACCGGCAAGCTGAGCGCGGGAAGCTGACATGGTTCCGGAACTCCATCTCACAGGTCCCGAGGCCGAGGCGGCGCGTGTCGCCGAACTGCGCCGGAGCCCTCTGGCGATCCGGGGGCTGACCGTGTCCTACGACCAGAAACCCGCCGTCTTCTCGGTGGATGCAACGTTCCGTCCCGGCGCCATGACTGCAATTATCGGTCCGAACGGAGCCGGCAAATCGACCTTGCTGAAGGCGGCGCTTGGTCTGGTTGCACCGCTGTCGGGATTGACGACGGTATTCGGCGCACCGCTTTCCGAGATGCGTCACCGGATCGCCTATGTTCCGCAGCGCGCCAGCGTGGACTGGGATTTTCCGACCCGTGTGTCGGACGTCGTTGCAATGGGGCTGTACCGGCAACTGGGCTTGTTGGGCCGGTTCCGCGGCACACACCGGGCGCGCATTCATGACTGTCTGGTCCGTGTCGGAATGGAAGATTTCGCCGACCGACAGATCGGGCAACTATCCGGAGGCCAGCAGCAGAGGGTCTTCCTCGCGCGCGCCTTGGCTCAGGATGCAGACCTCTATTTGCTGGATGAGCCTTTTGCCGGTGTCGATGCGGCGACCGAGCGCGCGATTATCGATGTTCTGAAAGCTCTGAAGGCCGAGGGGCGCACGGTTGTCGCCGTTCATCACGATCTTTCGACGGTCAGAGAGTATTTCGACGAGGTTCTGATGCTGAACGTCCGGAAGATTGCGGAAGGTCCGGTAGCGGAGGCCTTTACCACAGAGGCTCTGGAGGCAGCTTATGGCGGGCGACTGGCGACGGCACAAATTGATCGCCTTGCCGAGGCGGGCTGACACCCCATGCTTGCGGATGCGCTGACCTTTCAGCTTGGCTACAACGCCACGCTCGTGACCTTGGGTGCGATGCTTTTGGGCGCCGCAGCGGGTGTCACGGGGACGTTCCTTTACCTGCGGAAACGTGCACTTGTCAGCGACGCGATTGCGCATGCGACACTGCCGGGCGTCGGCCTGGCGTTCATATGCATGGCATTCCTTGGGATGGATGGACGCTGGCTGCCAGGGCTTTTGGCAGGATCGGCCGTGACCGCGGTGCTGGGGTTGCTGACGGTTCAGTGGCTGGCATCGCACACGCGGCTGTCCGAGGATGCCGCCATCGGTGCGGTGTTGTCTGTGTTCTTCGGGTTCGGAATCGTCATTCTGACCGTGATCCAGACAATGACCACTGGCGGACAGGCGGGGTTGGAGGGATTCCTGCTTGGGGCCACGGCCGGGATGCTGTTCTCGGATGCGGTTCTTATCGCGGCGGGCGGCGTCTTTGTGATCGGGCTTGTTCTGATCTTGCGTCGTCCCATGATGATGGTCGCCTTCGATCCCGGCTTCGCTTCGGCCACAGGGGTTCGGCTGAACCGCATCGATCTGGCGATGATGGGGCTTGTGATGGCCGTGACGGTCGTTGGGCTGAAGGTCGTGGGCCTTATCCTGATCGTCGCGCTCCTGATCATACCACCGGTAACCGCGCGTTTCTGGAGCAACCGGTCGGAGAGGGTGGTGCTGCTGGCCGGAGGTTTCGGGGCCATTTCCGGTTGGGTCGGGGCAGCGGTCTCGGCCAGCGCGCCGGCGTTGCCCACCGGGCCGATCATCGTGCTGACGGCTTTTGCCCTGTTCGCGGCGTCTTTCGCGCTTGCTCCGTCGCGGGGGCTGGTCTCGGCCTTGCTGCGGCACAGGAGATTTCAGGCCGGTGTCCATGTGCGGCAGGGTTTGCTTGCTCTGGCGCAAGGCCAGCCGATCTATGAGCCTCTGACGCTGCGCCTGTTGGAGCGGCAGGGACTGGTGCGTGCGGATGGTGTGGCGACCGAGGCGGGGGCGGCACGTGCAGCGCGTGCCCTGATGGATGAGCGCCGGTGGGATGTGGCGCGAGCGACACCGGAATTCGAACTGGCGGCGGCACGATACGATGGGCTGACCCGGATCGAGGATGTGCTGACGGCCGACCAGATCGCGGGGATCGACGCGAGGATCGGCGGTTTACGGGAGGCGGGCGCGTGACTGGTGAGGAGTTCGTTCCCCTGAGCCTGACGCCGTTGCTGATCGGCTGCCTTGCGGCGGTCGCCTGTGCACTGCCGGGAAACTTCCTGGTGCTGCGGCGGCAGGCGCTGATCGGGGATGCGATCAGCCATGTCGTTCTGCCCGGGATCGTGGTTGCCTTCCTTTTGACTGGCGCGATCACCACATGGGCGATGCTGGCGGGCGCGGCGGGTGCGGCCCTTCTGGCCGTTGCGATGATCGAGGGCATCCGCCGCTTTGGGCGGATCGAACCCGGTGCCGCGATGGGAGTGACCTTTACCACGCTTTTTGCCGCTGGTGTCCTGCTGCTGGAACAGACCGACACCTCGGGCGTCCACCTTGACGTAGAGCACGCGCTATACGGAAACCTCGAAAGCCTGATCTGGCTGGAGGCGACCGGTTGGGAAAGCCTGACCGACCCGGTGGCGCTGGCGGCGTTGCCGCCGGAGCTTTTCCGCATCCTCGTCGTGACGTTGCTGTTAGGAGCACTGCTGGCAGCGTTCTGGCGTCCTCTTGCGATATCGACCTTCGACGAGGGTTTCGCCGCAACATTGGGATTGCCGGTGCGGGCCATCGGTTTGGGTCTGGTGATCGTCTCTGCAATGGCTGCCGTTGCCGCCTTCGATGCCGTCGGATCGATCATCGTGATCGCGATGTTCATCTGTCCCCCGGCGGCCGCCCGGCTGATGACGAACAGGTTGGGCGTTCAGGTCGCATGGTCGGTGGTCTTCGCGCTTGTTTCAGCGGTGCTGGGGTTCGTTCTCGCGGGCTACGGACCGCTTTGGCTTGGCGGCACGGACGCGGTCAGTGCCGCAGGCATGATCGCAACCGTTTCGGGCCTGATTCTGGGCCTTGCGGCCCTCACGGGGCCGTCGCGCGTTTGAGAGCAGGCGATTTCGGTCAGCCGACCTCCCGCTTCTCTGACGAAACCTCGTCCGAGGCGGCGGACGGAATGATCTCTTCTTCCGGGAGTAGGGGCGTGGGTTCCGGATCGTCCGGGTTGAACGTCTGGCCGACATCGATATCCGCATCCCCGAGATGTTCGACAAGCGCTGTTTCCAGCTCCGCGTTCAGCTCGCGTGATCGCGTGATATAGGCGCTGTTTTCGCTGACGGGGATGTCCGGGTTCCAAAGCCCCGCGAGCTCCCGCAGGGATTCCCTGTCCTTGCGATAGAAGAAGTGTTCGATCTTCGCCGCTTCGATGTCGGTGAGTCCCATGTTCTCCAGCACATAGCGGCCCGCGCGCAGCGAGCTGTCGAACAACTCCCGCACGATATCGTTGGCGCCGGCGCGGTATAGCTCGAACACGTGGACGCGGTCGTGGGCCCGCGCGACGATATGCAGGTCGGGCCGTTGCGAGCGCGCGTAGCGCACAAGCTGATTGGCCGCGCGGCGATCATCAAGCGCAACGACAAGCACGCGCGCCTCCTCGAGGCCGGCCGCGTGCAGGAGTTCCGGGCGTGTCGGATCACCGAAGAAACCCTTGATGCCGAAACGTCGCATCGTTTCGACCGCCTCGAGATTGTTGTCGAGAACCACCGCTCTGAAGCCGGCGAGCAGCAACAGCCGGTTGACCACCTGTCCGAAGCGGCCAATCCCGGCGATGATGATGGCCTGCCGTTCGTCGATTTCGTCAGCTTCCGGCGTTTCTCCGCTTTCGGAGGACCTGCGGTGCAGGAAGCGCTCGTATGCGATGAAGAAGAGTGGTGTCAGCAACATCGACAGAGCCACGATCAAAAGCGCCCGTTCCGTCAGTGCCGGACCGAGGACATTCTGCTGCGACGCGAAAGAGAGCAGTACGAAACCGAATTCACCGGCCTGGGCGAGGCCGAGGGTGAACAACCATTTGTTACGACCGCGGATCCGGAAAATCAGCGCCAGAGCAAAAAGCACGATGCCCTTCACGAGGAACAGAAGAAGCGTCATCAGAACGACCTGAAGAGGGTCGCGGAACAGCACGCTGAAGTTGATGCCTGCTCCTACCGTGATGAAGAACAGGCCCAGCAAGAGCCCTTTGAAGGGCGCGATATCGCTTTCCAGCTGATGCCGAAACTCGGTGTTGGCGAGCACGACGCCGGCAAGAAAGGTGCCAAGTGCCGGAGAGAGGCCAACGAGTATCATCAGAGAGGCAATGCCCAGTACGAGGAGCAACGCAAAGGCTGTATAGAGTTCTCGCAGGCGCGCCATATGGACAAAGCGGAACAAGGGCCGTGTCGCGAATATTCCCATAAGTACTATGAAAGCCACCGCGCCCAGGGTGACGAGAGTAACCCCCCACGCCGGGAGATCCTCGATGAAGGAAAGCGCGATGCCGGTTCCGTGGCCGCCGTCGTCGTGTGCCGTGTCCACGCCGGGGCGTCGGATCGAGCCGTCCGCGCCGAATGACATCGTGCCGGGCAAGGCGAGCAGGGGGAGGATCGCCAGCATCGGGATGACGGCGATATCCTGCGTCAGAAGCACCGAGAAGGACGACCGCCCACCGTTGGTTTGCATGAGGTGCTTTTCAGTCAGTGTTTGCAGGACGATGGCGGTCGATGACAGCGAGAAGATCATCCCGAGCGCCACCGAGGTCTGCCATGCATAACCGAAGAGGTAGATGCAGATCACCGAGATCAGACCGGTGGTCAGAACCACCTGAAGGCCACCCAGTCCAAACAGTTTGTGCCGCATGTCCCAGAGTTGGCGTGGGGACAATTCGAGCCCGATAAGGAAAAGCATCAGCACGACGCCGAATTCCGCGAAATGCTGCAGGTCCTCCGTGTCGGTCAGGAGGCCGAGAATCGGGCCGATGACGATCCCGGCGATGAGGTAACCAAGAACCGACCCCATGCCGAAGCGCACGGCCAACGGAACCGCGACAACCGCGGCGGCCAGATAAACCAGGGCATCGAGCAGAAAACCTTCCATCGTTCCTTTCGTCAGATCGGTAGCTGGGCGTCAGCTTCTGGCCGGTCCATCACGATCCGGCTTCGTGCCGGGCAACGGCGGGACGCCGCAGCATGACGTGTCGGATCAGCGTGTTCAGCGCAATGAGATCGTCGCAATACACGTTTGAAGAATAATCGGCCTCGCCTGTGAATGTCCACGCGCTTGTCGCAATGATCCTGTGCTCCAGAACGCTGATCATGCATTTGCTCCATTTCGGAGTGCATTTCCGCGATCTGTGCCGAGACGCCGCGTATAGCGCCGACCGGCCGGATTTCTGCGCCAGGTTTCAGGCAGGAACGGCGCGTTCTCAGTCAGGGGTTCGTTCAGGTCGATCGCGGCTGGAGAAATCGTCAAGGGTCCATGCGGAGGCATCGCCGCCGCTTGATCAGCCCTTGGGCATCGAGAGTGCGACGGTGCGGCTGCCTTTGCGATAAATCAGTTCGCTATCGTTGATCTGAGCGACGGTGCCGCCGTCGACACGATCGCCTACCTTCACCTTCACGTAGCGCCCGGACGGCAGCCGGACGAGCGCTCGCCGGTCCGAAGGAAGACCATAAACGCCAACGAGGTTGATCTTGTTGAGGGGGATCGCGTTTTCGACGGTTGCCTGGCGGGCGACGGAGGCGGTGGAGGGAATCGCAAGGCGAGGCGAATCCTGTGGTCGCGGCTCCGGCTCGGCATCCTCGGCGAGCGCGGCCTCGATTGCGGCCGACGTGTCAGGGGTGTCGAAGTCGACGCTGGCCGTCATCTCTTCGGCCTTGGCCTGAACCTGGGCGGCAGCAACGATGGCGTCGAAATCGCGGGGACGGTTGCGGGGGGCTAGGGATGTCGCGACTGCAAGCTCGCTGGCCGCGTTCGAAGGCTGTTCCTGGCGTGCGACTACTTGCGCTGAACTTGGTCTGGGCGGCGGAAGAAGCTCTGCAAGTTCGGCCCGCGTACGGCCGCCGAAGGTCTGCCGCTCGATCTCTTGTACGAATTTCGCAGGCCGGGGTCGGGGTTGCCGATCGGGGAGCGCCGCTGCCAAAGCCGTTGGCCGCAGCGTTGCGGGTGCGTCGGTTGCCTCGACGCCATCTATTGTAACGTCGGTCTGCGCTTCCGGATCGGGAGTGACAGGGGCGGCGATTGCGACAGCGTCCGGCGCTGTGCCAATGGCTGCTGATTCTTCCTCGATCGGTTGCGTCGGATCGGCCGATGCCAGCGCCACCGTTTCGCTGAACGGGTCGGGGGCGGGTCCTGTCTGCGGCAGAGCGGACTTACTCAAGCTCGAAGCGTCGGGAAGGGCGATGGCATCGAATGCGAGATCGCGTCTCTCAACGGATGCCAGGTAAATCTCAAGAGTCGATTCAGCGGAATCTTCCGCCCCGTCCAGTCCCTGGATGGGCGCATCCGTCAGCAGGTTCGCAAGAGTGTTCGGTCGCCGTTCCAATGCCGCCAGTGTCTGCGACGGCAGGGCTGTATCCGGCAGGGCAGAAAGGAGGCTTCTGCTCTCGGTGCGTGCAATGGCCACGTCTTCGGTGGAGTTCGCCGTCGGTTGAGGGTCAGCGGCTGGCGCGGCCTCGAGGTCTGGAATGGCGAGAGTGATCGTGGGCTTGGGCAGATCGGGCACCGGGGGGGCTTCTGCCAGGACGTCGGTGGTCTGATCGATCTCTGTCGCCAGTCCGGTTTCTGTCTCTTCCGCGGGGGTTTCAGTTGTCCGGCCGGGTGTCATCGGAAGGATTGACCAAACGATGGCGGCGATACCTATGGTCAGAACAGCCGCCACGACAAAGACGATTGCCGTGTGGCGTGACTTGGAATGTGCCGATCTTACCTTGATCGAGGGGCCCGCCGGAGTCAAAGAAGCCGCAGCGCCGGACAGCGTGCCGGCCGCTATATCGGTCCTGACCCTTGGAGCCGAAGGTGCCTGTCGAAGAGGTGCTCCCGGATTTAGCGGCGGCAGCGAACTTGACTGAACCTGCATCACCGGCGTCGGGTCGTCGACCCTGACGACTGGCCCGTCTGATGCTGTGGCCGAGTTCGACAGGGTTAGGATTTCGGACTGTCGGGGTTCACGGACAGAGGCGAAGGTTACAGACGGTGCGGCCTCGGCCGGTTCATCTTCCTCGTCCGGCCATCGGTCTTCACCGCCAAATACCGGCAACCGCGGGAAGTCCTCGGCATCTGCAAGCGAAGAGAAGCCGGCAACGCCCAATCCCCTCGCTTCCGCAAAGGCCGCGGCTTCGTCGAGTGTTTCCACGGCAATGGCTGCAACGCGGGCGGTGCCGGGGCCGGACAAGATCCAATCGATTTCAAGTTCATTGAGAGCGTATGGCGTGCGACCGTCCATCGCGGCCTCGATCTCGCGCCGCGCGGCTTTCTCGGAGCTTATCTTGACGTCGGTATAGAGAATTTGCTCTCGAGGCAGAAACAACTGCACATCGGCGCCGTTCTCGACGAGTGCGACCATGGACATGAGACGCTCTTCGATGTCCGGCCCGTCGATGTTTTCGCGCGCGACCTCGTGCCAATGACCGCCATCGCGGCGCATCAGCCGCACGGCACTCATATCCAGATCAAAACCCCAACGCGAATTCATGGCAGAGAGATAGCATGGGTCTTTCGGGCCGTCACGCAAAGAGGTGTCAAAAATTCCCGGTTCGCAGGAAATTGCCTTGTCCCGATTCCGGCTGCACAATTCCCGGTCGACGGGGTAAGCTATGTTCGTGAAAACATGGGGTGACAGCGATGTTACGATTCCTCGCGACACTAGCCGTTTCTCTGCTCTTGAGCGCGAATGCGTCGCGGGCGCAGGACCAGATGCGGCATGTTGCGGTCGAAGGCATCGGGCGGGTTTCGGCCGTGCCCGACATGGGGCTTGTTCATTTTGGCGTCCAGCGCGAGGCGCGGGATGCGCGGGCTGCGATGCTGGCCGCGTCTGAGGCGATGGACGGGATTCTGGCGCGCATCACCGAGGCAGGAATCGCACCGGAGGATGTGCAGACAACGAGGATCGGAATCGATCCGCGCTGGCAGCACGATCAGAATGGCGGGTCGCCTCGAATTACGGGCTACGTGGCTTCGAATTCCCTGCAGGTCAAGGTTCGCGACCTCGAAAGGGTTGGTCCGTTGCTGGACGCTGTCGTGGACGAGGGCGTCAATGTGATGGGAGGCCTGTCGTTCAGCATCGCGAATCCGGAAAGACTGGAAGATGAAGCGCGACGAAAGGCTGTGGAGGACGCGCGCCGAAAGGCAGACATACTTGCCGGGGCGGCTGGCGCCGAACTGGGAGGCGTCATTTCGATCGCCGAAGGAACCCAGCAAATCGGTCCTGGACCGATGTTCGAGGCCGCAATGGCTGATCGCTCCGCTGTTCCCGTCGCCGCCGGACACATGGACATCGAGGTGACCGTCCGCGCGGTGTTTGCGCTGGGCGGTTGAGCCGCCCAGCCTTATTGTGTCAGTGGGCCATGATCACCGGCACATGGCTTTCCGCCAGCATGTTACGGGTGGCGCCGCCAAGGATTTCCTCCAGGAAGCGCGAATGACCGTAGGCACCCATGACGACCAAGTCGGCGCTGCGGTCGCGAACATGTCTGCACAGCACGTCGGACACACGTGGCAAAGTCTTGGCGATGATCGAGATCTCGGCGCGTACGCCATGGCGTGAAAGCATGGCGGCAAGCAGGCCTCCGGGATCCGAGCGGTCCGGGTCGTGCTCGGGCGGCGCGATGATGGCAATGTCGACGCTGTCCGCGGCTGTCAGAAGCGGCATCGCCGATCGAATGGCCTGCATCGCTTCGTCGCTCTGATTCCAGGCGATCACGATACGGGACGGCATCTTGAAGCTCTTGGTGCCCGCCGGAAGCACGAGCACAGGAACCCGGGTTGCAAAGAGGGCGGCCTCAAGGATTGCAACATCTTCGGAGTTCCGGTCTTCGCCGTATGGCTTTGGCAGGACGACGAGGTCGGACAGGCCAAGGCGGCGTCCGACGATCTGCGGAATACCCCCGATCTGTGCAACTGCACGGGTCACTTCGAACTTGATTCCCGAGGGACCAAGGATTCTCTCCGCCGCCTCTTCGGCGCTGCGGGCTTCTTCTACGGCTTCTTCCATTGCATTGCGCACTGCGATTGCGGCTGCGCCCGCGTAGTAGGCTCCCGGCTGGATTCTGTCCGTACCCAGCGCGAGCACATCAAGGTGGCCATCCATCTGTGACGTGATGTCCACTGCCACGTTCAGATGGTCGGAATCGATGTGTTCGGAACGAAAAACGGTCGCGATGGTCTTGTACGACATGGCTGATCAACTCCCTTACTGCCCAAACTCTTTCCCGGGGTGTTTTTTGTGTCTTTGCGCCATGTCAAATTCGGGTTTCCAAGCTGTTGACATGGATCAAGGCAGGGGAGTGGTCCGGGCGGCAGAAGGTCCAAAGATGGCCGGAGTCTAACAAGCCGGCAAAACGAGGGACCGGAAAAATGTCCAATTACCTAAAGCTGGTCGTGTTGGGGTTCATCGCCCTGTTCGCTGCACTTGCCGCGAACTGGGGCCGTGATCTCGCATACCAGGTGCATGCAATCATCATTCTGCTCGTATCGGGCGGTTTGTTCCTTTGGGTGCTGAGACGCACTGACGAACCGAAAGCCGTGATCGATGAATCCAGTTACATGGACGATGTCGTTCGCGCAGGCGTAATCGCGACATCGTTCTGGGGCGTTGTCGGGTTTCTTGTCGGGGTTGTCATTGCCTTTCAGCTCGCCTTCCCCGCATTGAACCTTGAATGGGCTCAGCCCTTTGCCAATTTCGGGCGTTTACGGCCGCTGCATACAAGCGCGGTGATTTTCGCGTTTGGCGGCAACGCACTGCTGATGTCGTCGTTCTACATCGTGCAGCGCACCAGCGCCGCGCGGCTTTGGGGCGGCAACCTGGCCTGGTTCGTTTTCTGGGGCTACCAGCTGTTCATCGTGCTGGCCGCGACCGGCTACCTGCTGGGTGCGACGCAGTCGAAGGAATATGCCGAACCCGAATGGTACGTGGACCTCTGGCTGACGATTGTCTGGGTCGCCTTCCTGGCCGTCTTCCTTGGCACGGTCATCAAGCGGAAAGAGCCGCACATCTACGTGGCGAACTGGTTCCTGCTCAGCTTCATTGTCACCGTCGCGATGCTGCACGTGGTGAACAACCTGAGCATTCCGGTGTCGATCTGGGGATCGCGTTCGGTTCAGGTCTTCGCAGGTGTGCAGGACGCCATGACGCAGTGGTGGTACGGCCACAACGCGGTGGGCTTCTTCCTGACCGCCGGCTTCCTTGGCATGATGTACTACTTCGTGCCCAAGCAGGCCGAAAGGCCGGTCTACAGCTACAAGCTGTCGATTATCCACTTCTGGGCGCTGATCTTCCTGTATATCTGGGCGGGTCCGCACCACCTTCACTACACGGCGCTGCCTGACTGGGCATCGACACTAGGCATGGTGTTCTCGGTCATCCTCTGGATGCCTTCCTGGGGCGGCATGATCAACGGTCTGATGACGCTGTCCGGCGCATGGGACAAGCTGCGCACCGACCCGGTCATCCGGATGATGGTGATCTCGATCGGCTTCTACGGCATGTCGACCTTCGAAGGCCCGATGATGTCGATCCGCGCGGTCAACAGCCTGTCGCACTACACTGACTGGACCATCGGTCACGTTCACTCCGGCGCGCTTGGCTGGAACGGCATGATCACCTTCGGTGCACTCTACTTCCTGGTGCCCCGTCTGTGGCAGCGCGAGAGGCTCTACAGCCTCAGCGCGGTCAACTGGCACTTCTGGCTGGCGACGATCGGCATCGTGCTCTACGCGGCATCGATGTGGGTCACCGGTATCATGGAAGGCCTGATGTGGCGTGAAGTCGACGCCAATGGCTTCCTGGTCAACAGCTTTGCCGACACGGTTGCCGCAAAGTTCCCGATGTACGTTGTGCGCGCCCTGGGCGGGGTTCTCTACCTCACCGGTGCAATCATCATGGTCTGGAACCTGTGGATGACGGTCAGGGGCGCGCCCCAGACGCAAGTCGACAACGCCGCCATCCCGGCCGAATAAGGAGACCAACAGATGGCAATTCTTGAAAAACACAAGGTTCTGGAAAAGAACGCCACGCTTCTGCTGGTCGCCTCGTTCGCGGTGGTGACGGTTGGTGGTATCGTGGAAATCGCGCCGCTCTTCTACCTGGAGAACACCATCGAGGAAGTGGAAGGGGTTCGTCCCTATTCACCCCTCGAGCTCACCGGGCGGGAGATCTACATCCGGGAGGGCTGTTATGTCTGCCACTCCCAGATGATCCGGCCCATGCGGGACGAGGTGGAGCGTTACGGACACTATAGCCTGGCGGCCGAGTCGATGTACGATCACCCCTTCCAGTGGGGTTCGAAGCGCACGGGTCCCGACCTGGCGCGTGTCGGCGGGCGGTACTCGGACGAGTGGCATGTCGACCACTTCACCAACCCGCAGTCGGTGGTGCCGGAAAGCGTCATGCCGAAATATGCCTTCCTGAAGCGGACACCCGTAGATGGGGAATATATCGGCGAGCTCATGGCCACGCATCGCATGGTCGGTGTCCCGTACACCGATGAAATGATCGAAATGGCCAAGGCGGACTTCTCCGTTCAGGTCGATCCTTTCGGTGATATCGACGGGCTGCTTGAGCGCTATCCCGGCGCGCAGGTGCGCAACTTCGACGGCGAAGAGGGCATTTCCGAAATGGATGCACTGATTGCCTACATGCAGATGCTCGGCACGTTGGTCGATTTCTCGACCTTCGAAGCCGCGGAAAGCAGGTAGGGGGCGTCATGGATACCTATTCCATCCTGCGCGAGATCGCTGACAGCTGGGTGCTTCTGGCCCTGGTGATCTTTTTCCTCGGAACAGTTGTCTGGGCCTTCCGGCCCGGCAGTTCCAAGGTGCATCGCGATACGTCGAACATCCCTTTCCGCCATGAAGACCGCCCGGCAGTCGCGGGCGAGGAGGCAAAGTCATGAGTCAAGAATCCGGCAAACATGAAGTCGAGACGACCGGTCACAGCTGGGACGGTCTCGAAGAGTACAACAATCCCCTGCCGCGGTGGTGGCTCTGGACCTTCTATGTCACGATTATATGGGGCGTGATCTACACGATCGCCTATCCTGCATGGCCGCTGGTCAACGGTGCGACCGAGGGCGTGCTGGGCTTTTCGACGCGTGCCAACGTGGCCGAGGACATCGCTGCAGTCGACGCGGCCAATGCCTCGAACATGGAAGCGTTGGCGAATGTCGAACTGGCGTCCCTTGCGGGCGACAATGCGCTGCACGGCTTCGCCGTGAACGCCGGTGCGGCGATTTTCCGCGCCAACTGTTCGCAGTGCCATGGTGCGGGAGCCGCCGGGGTCCAGGCCTCGGGTTACCCGAACCTGCTGGACGACGCGTGGTTGTGGGGCGGTACGATCGACGAGATCGCCTATACCGTCACCCACGGCATCCGGAACGAACAGTCTCCGGATACGCGCTGGTCGGAGATGCCTGCATTCGGTGAAATCTTCACCGAAGAAGAAGTCGCTCAGGTCGTCGCCTATGTCCGCAATATCTCTGGACAGGAGCATGACGCGACGTTGGCGAGTGCCGGGGAGACCCTGTTTCTCGACAACTGCGCGTCGTGCCATGGCGATAACGGCGCAGGCGACCGCAGTCTGGGCGCGCCCAACCTGACGGACGCAATCTGGCTGTATGGCGGTTCCGAGGAAACGCTGACCGAGACGGTTCTCAACGCCCGTTTCGGTGTCATGCCGGCATGGAGCGAAGAGTATCGCGTCGGTAGCGGTCTGAGCCAGGCCGAGATCAATGCGGTCGCTGCCTATGTCCACCAGTTGGGCGGTGGCGAATAGTTCAGGCTCCGAGGGAGGAGACCTGGAGAGGGCACAGTCCTGATCTCTGTTCGCGCGTTTGGATCGGACTGTGTTCACCGGGGCGGCGGTACCGAAAGGTGCCGCCGCTTCTTTTTGTTGTAGTCTCACTCCAACACGACCTTAGGAGGCACGATATGGGCAGGAAGGATCGCCCCGAGACTCCTGATGGCCGCTACTTCGTCGCGCGCGGGCGTTTATGGCGAAAGACGGATCCATCGCTTTCCGACGTCGAGAGACGTGCCGCGATCAAGGCCCTGATGCGTGCAAGGATTGCCTTGCGAGCCGCGCAAGATGACGGCGCCCGGCGGGAAGCGAAGAGCGCCGTCGTGGCCGCGAAGACCCGGCTTGGCGAAAGTGGTCCGGTCTGGTGGGCGGATGGCGCGCCGGATGAGCAGGGGATGACTCCGCCCGAGTCCAGGTATTTCGGATGGTGGGATGCGCTTTCTGAATATGAACGGCTGAAGGGACTTTGAGCCTGGCAGGAGGGGGCTAGATTTTCTCTTGCCGAAACCGGTTTCGGAAAACAGTCTTCGAATCGGGAGGAACATCTTGAGCCGCATTTCCGCAGATGAGCGCGCTTCCGAGCGGCGTACTCGCGTCACGATAGCCGACGTGGCGGATGCCCTTGGGCTGACCAAGGGAACCGTTTCTCGGGCCATGAACGGATACCCGGATATCTCCGATGCGACCCGGCAACGTGTGCGTCGCAAGGCCGAGGTCATGGGCTACAGGCCCCTGGCGCAGGCGCAGGCCATCCGGACCGGTAGGTCGCGCGCGCTTGGGCTGGTTCTTCAAACCGATATTCCGGGAGCGCAGCGTCCGTTTCTTTCCGATTTCCTTGCCGGTGTGACCAGTGCCGCAAGCGCCGAGTCCTGGACCCTGACCGTCGCGACCTCGGCGGGAGATATGGAAATGCTGGCGACGCTCGAACGCCTCGTCGATGAGCGCAAGGCTGATGGTTTCATTCTTCCCCGGACGTGGACGCATGATGCGCGGATGAAACTGCTGCGCGCACTTGACGTTCCCTTCGTCCTCTATGGCCGCGTCGCCGATCCCGAGGGCTGCGCGTGGTTCGACATTCTTGGCGAGGAGGCCATGCGCGAGGCGGTTGTTCGGCTGGCATCCCACGGGCATTCCCGGATCGGTTTCGTGAATGGCGGTCTAGAGTACAATTTCAGCGGTCTGCGCGCCGAAGGGTTTCGTCGGGGCATGGCGGAAGCCGGTCTGACGGTGGCTCCTGATTTGATGCTG
Source organism: Silicimonas lutimaris (assembly GCF_047314965.1). Classification (NCBI taxonomy): domain Bacteria; kingdom Pseudomonadati; phylum Pseudomonadota; class Alphaproteobacteria; order Rhodobacterales; family Paracoccaceae; genus Silicimonas; species Silicimonas lutimaris. The sequence continues at coordinate 234,671 of NZ_JBLBVK010000057.1, forward strand.
TCCGGTGCGATGACACTCGAGGCCGGAGCGGAGGCGACCCGGAGCTTGCTCTCGCTGGAGGTGCCGCCTACCGCAATCGTATTCGCGGTCGATGCTGCTGCTTTGGGTGCCTACCATGCGACAGAGAGCCTCGGACTGGAGATCGGCCGCGACGTGTCGATCATTTCGTATGACGGCATTCCCGAAGGCGCATGGGTGCGGCCCCCGCTGACGACTTTCAGCGTGGACAGCCGGAACGCCGGATCGCGGCTTGCGGAACTGCTGATCAGGCGCGTCCGGGGCGAAGCTCCGGAGACCTTGCGGGAGACCGCGCACGCCACGTTGCAGATCGGAGGCTCGGACGGGCCACCTCTTCTTTCTTCCGACGAAATCGCGCGGCGGGTCCAGGCCGCTGGAGCGGAAAGACCGAACTGAAATCCAATGGGAGGACCACGATGAAACTGACATCCAAAACTATGGCCCGTTTGCTGACCACAGCATCTGTCGGGCTTGCCCTCACGGCTGTTTCCGCCTCGGCCGACATCCGTTTCTGGACGACCGAGGAGCAACCCGAGCGCCTTGCCAAGCAGGAAGAAATGGCTGCGGCCTTCAAAGAGAAGACCGGCATTAATGTGGAAGTCATTCCCGTGACCGAGAGCGATCTTGGCACGCGGGCGACTGCCGCCTTTGCTGCGGGCGACCTGCCCGACGTTATCTACCACACGCTCCAGTACGCGCTTCCATGGGTCGAAGCCGGCATTCTGGACGCCGAAGCCGCGACCGAGGTTATCGAGTCGCTTGGGACCGATACGTTTGCGCCGGGCGCTCTGTCGATGGCGGCGGTCGAGGATGGCTATGCAAGTGTGCCGGTCGATGGCTGGACGCAGATGATCGTGTATCGCAAGGATCTGTTCGAAGCGAACGGTCTGGCGGCGCCAACGACCTATGCCGCTGTGACAGCGGCGATCGAAAAACTGCACAACCCGCCGGAGCTGTTCGGATTCGTGGCCGCCACCAAGGTGGACGAGAACTTCATGAGCCAGGTGCTGGAGCATGTGTTCCTGGCTAACGGCGCGACGCCGGTAGGCCCGGATGGTTTCACCGGTTTCGACGAGGCAAAGACGATCGAGGTGCTGGAGTTCTACAAAACGCTGGCCGACGCATCGCCGGATGGCGAGCTTTACTGGGATCAGTCCCGGAGCCTTTATTTCGCGGGAGATGCCGCGATGATCATCTGGTCGCCGTTCATCCTGGACGAACTGGCCGGCCTGCGCGATAGTGCGCCGCCCACAATCAATGACGATCCGACCTCGTCCGAGTTGGCCTCCAAGACGGGTATCGTCACCAATTTCGCAGGACCCTCGAACCCTGATGGCGCGGCATGGGGTGATATCCGCTACTTCGGGATCACGGCTGACGCCGACATCGACGAGGCACAGCAGTTCGTCCAGTTCTCGATGGACGAGGGTTATACTTCGACCCTGTCGATCGCGCCCGAGGGCAAGTTCCCCGTGCGCCGTGGCAATGCCGACAACCCGACCGCGTTCGTGGAAGCGTGGTCGAAACTGGATGTCGGCGTGGACCGCAAGGCTCCGCTTTCGGCCCTGTACGATGCCGCGATGATCGACGAGATCGTTGGCGGTCTGGATGTGGCTCAGCGTTGGGGCGTATCGGAAGGGCAACTGGCACTTGCGTCCAAGATCATCAACAGCCAGGCCATCAACCGCGTCGTCCGCGAGTATATCGACGGGAACATCGAAGCGACGGCCGCTGTTGCGAAAATGAACGAAGAACTGGCCGGTATCGAGTAAGCTTGGCCTATGGGGTGGCGTTTCTGCGCCGCCCCGAAACCCTACCGGAGTTCGTCCCATGACGTCCGCTGTTCCACCGACGGGAACGGGCCCGCTTGCCCGACGCGAGGCGCGTCTGGCCTGGGGGCTTCTGATGCCCACGATCGCCATCGTGTCGGCGGTTGTGCTTCTGCCGTTGCTGGCGATTTTCTGGATCAGTTTCAAACCGATCGGCCTGGCCGATCTGCGTCCGCCTGCACCGGTGGTGCGGGAGGCGCTGCGCGGGTCGGATGAGAACCTGCGGCTTGAATACCGGATCAGGAACTCGTCTCGGGACGAGGCCTTGTCGGGCGTATCTCTGGCGGACGTTCTGCCCGAAGGTGTAACGGTCGCGCGCGCTGACGAACGATGTGTCTTCGCCGGTCAGGCGTTCAGCTGTGACCTTGGCGACCTTGAGGGCGGCGGGCGAGGCGAGGTCGAGATCTTCGTTGCAGTTGCGGGTGACAAGGAGGCGGCCGAGGCCGCCGCGGAGGCCAGTGAACCGGCGGTAACCGGCAAGGGCAGGAACATTCTCACAAACTTCGAATTCTCGCTGGAGAATTTCGCCCGGATTTTCGATGGGCGCGAATTCTGGGGTGTCCTGGGCGTGACGGTCTTCTACACCGTTTTCGGCACCGTGGGCGCGCTGGTGTTCGGCTTGTTCGCCGCGATGCTTCTGAACAAGGAATTCCGGGGGCAGGGCATTCTCAGGGGATTGTACTTGTTCCCTTATGTGGCGCCGGTGATCGCGGTGGCGTTTGCTTGGATCATCCTGTTCGACCCCTTTTCAGGGTCGGCGAATGCGCTGTTGAAGCAGATGGGCGTGACGGAGGGCTCGATCAACTTCTTCGGCGAGCGGCCGCTGGCGCTGATCATGGTCACGGTCTTCGAGATCTGGCGCTATTTCCCTCTGTCCTTCCTGTTCATCCTGGCGCGGATGCAGTCGATCGACACCGATATGTACGAGGCCGCCGATATGGACGGGGCGTCGCCCTTCCAGAAATTCTGGTATCTGAGCCTGCCGCAACTTCTTGGAATCCTGAGCGTTCTGTTCCTTCTGCGCTTTATCTGGACGTTCAACAAGTTTGACGACATCTTCCTTCTGACCGGGGGCAACGCCGGGACTCGGACGCTGACGGTCAACGTCTATGAACAGGCCTTCGCGGTGTCGAATATCGGGGCGGGGGCGGCCGTGGCGGTGGTGATCTTCTGCTGCCTGATCCTGTTTTCGATATTCTTCTTCAAATACGTGAGCCGGGAGGAAGGGTTGTGAGAACCGCTTTCGGCGAAACGTCGGCGCAGTGTCGGCAAAACGCATGGCAAACCTCATGGCAGGGTGTCGCCGCCTCTGGCGGCGACCGGGGGG